>JBDSFP010000195.1:0-6877 GCA_039919415.1 Aquaticitalea sp.
GCACTATACCGATTATGGCCCTAATTGCTGGGGATTGACAGCAAGTTATTCCCGTAATGCAGATGGTTCCATTGGCTATTCTGCCCATAGTCCAACCAACGATGTTGGAGTCATTTCGCCAACGGCAGCAATTAGTTCCATAGTTTATTCACCTCAAAAATCTTTAGCTGCGATGCGGTTTTTCTACAGTAAAAAGGACATTTTGATGGGTCCTGCAGGATTTTATGATGCCTTCAGTCCAGAGTACAATTATTGGGTAGCCAATGCCTATTTGGCCATTGACCAAGGACCCGAGATCATCATGATTGAAAATCATCGAACTGGCTTGCTGTGGAAATTATTCATGCAAAACCAAGAGGTTCGAAATGGATTGGACGCCTTAAATTTTAGTTATTGAATAAAATTCGTTCCATGAAATCATTGAAGGCAATTTTATTTGGAATAGTATTTTTTATAGGCTTAGGTGCGGTCTTCAGTCAAGATATCAACGAATTCTCAAAAGAAATATATGTGGTTGGTAATGACACCTTAAATTACCGACTCTTGATGCCAAGCAATTTTAATAAGACAAAAAATTATCCAGTGGTTCTGTTCCTTCATGGTGCTGGTGAACGAGGGAATGACAACCAAACACAATTAACACATGGCGCAAAACTGTTCATTAAATACAGAGATTCGTTTCCTGCCATCGTCATTTTCCCTCAATGTCCAAAAGAGGATTATTGGGCCAATGTAATGATTGACCGAAGTAAAAGTCCTTTGGACATAACATTTTCAAAAGACAGTCCACCAACAAAAGCATTGACTTTGGTCATGGAATTGATGGATGATATGTCTCAAAAAAAATATGTAAACATAAAGCAGATATATGTCGGCGGACTTTCCATGGGAGGGATGGGCACTTTTGAAATTCTGTACCGAAGACCAACTATGTTTACTGCGGCCTTTGCCATTTGCGGGGCAGGAAACCCTGAAACCACTAAAGCCTATGCTAAATACACACCCATGTGGATTTTTCATGGTGCGAATGATGATTTGGTTAATCCGCAATATTCGGTGGATATGGTAAGTGGCATTCTTAAATATGGCGGAAAACCCAATTTTACACTCTATTCAAAAGACAATCACAACAGTTGGGATTCTGCCTTTGCCGAACCTCAATTACTACCTTGGTTATTTTCTAACACTAAAACTAAACAATGATACAGCACTCCTTGAAAAAAATTCTCTTGGGTTCCCTAACCATTTGCCTCCTGTCCTGCAATTCCTATCAGGCACAGACAAAAATGGTAAACAAATCTTCAACAGAACAAAAAGTGGATTCCATTCTCAAATTAATGACTTTGGAAGAAAAATTGGGTCAGCTAAATTTACCGTCTTCGGGGGACTTTACCACTGGCCAGGCACAAAGTTCTGATATTGCCAAAAAAATTGAGGAAGGAAAAGTAGGAGGGCTTTTCAATATAAAATCCGTAGTAAAAATCAGGGATGTCCAAAAAGTAGCGATGGAAAAAAGTCGACTGAAAATCCCTTTGATTTTTGGAATGGATGTCATTCACGGTTATGAAACGACCTTTCCAATTCCCTTGGGACTATCTTCCTCTTGGGATATGCCAATGATCGAACAAACAGCAAGAATCGCCGCCATTGAAGCTAGTGCCGATGGCATCAACTGGACGTTTTCTCCTATGGTGGACATTTCCCGTGACCCTCGTTGGGGACGCATTTCGGAAGGTTCAGGGGAAGACCCTTATTTGGGAAGCCAAATCGCAAAAGCCATGGTCAAAGGCTATCAAGGCACCGATTTAAAGCAAAACACAACTATTTTGGCCTGCGTCAAACATTTTGCCCTTTATGGAGCTCCCGAAGCTGGACGTGATTACAACACGGTGGATATGAGCAAAATAAGAATGTACAACGAGTATTTGCCACCATACAAAGCTGCTGTGGAAGCTGGTGTTGGTTCAGTGATGGCATCCTTTAACGAAATTGATGGCATTCCTGCCACAGGAAACAAATGGTTATTGACCGATTTGCTCCGCAACGATTGGAAGTTCAACGGATTCGTCGTCACAGATTACACTGGCATCAACGAAATGATCGATCATGGGATGGGAGATTTGCAAGCAGTTTCAACATTAGCTTTAAAAGCAGGTGTGGATATGGACATGGTAGGCGAAGGCTTGTTGACCACCTTGAAAAAATCTTTGCATGAAGAAAAAGTGTCCATAAACGAAATTGATGTTGCAGTTAAAAGAATCCTGACGGCTAAATATAAATTAGGCTTGTTTGATGACCCTTATAAATATTGTGATTTAACCAGACCAAAAACGGATATTTTCACAGAAGCCAATCGAAGTTTTGCCCGAAAAGTGTCAGCTGAATCCATGGTTCTTTTGAAAAATAACAACCAAACCTTACCATTGAAAAAATTCGGTACCATCGCATTGATTGGTCCTTTGGCAAATACTGCTGTCAATATGGCGGGGACTTGGAGTGTTGCCACCAAACAAGATAAATCAAATGTATTTTTGGACGGACTCAAAACTGTGGTTGGAGATAAGGCCAAAATTCTTTACGCCAAAGGAAGTAATCTCGATTATGATTTGGAATTTGAAAAAAGAGCCACTATGTTTGGAAAGGAAATTCCACGTGATGACAGAACAGACAAACAGTTGTTGGATGAAGCCTTGGATATGGCCTCAAAATCGGATGTGATTGTGGCCGCTTTGGGAGAGTCTGCCGAAATGAGCGGAGAAAGCAGCAGTCGCACCAATCTCGAAATTCCTCAAGTTCAAAAAGATTTATTGAACGCACTTTTAAAAACAGGAAAACCTGTAGTGTTGGTATTGTTCGCAGGAAGACCTATGGTCATTGTTGATGAAAATGATTCTGTTCCCGCAATATTGAATGTTTGGTTTCCGGGGAGCGAAGCAGGTTTGGCAATTTCAGATGTGTTGTTTGGCGATGTCAACCCTTCCGGGAAATTGACTGCTACCTTTCCAAGAAATGTGGGTCAAGTTCCAATTTACTATAATCACAAAAATACGGGCAGACCTTTAGGAAATAAAGAAGGTAAGTTTGAAAAGTTCAAATCCAATTATTTAGATGTTCGAAATGAACCTCTGTATCCATTTGGTTATGGTTTGAGTTATACCAAATTTGAATATAAAAGTTTGAAATTGAGTTCAAATCAAATGGAAATGAGCGGAAGTATCGATGTTTCCGTTGAAGTTACCAATTCCGGAAATTATGATGGAAAGGAAATAGTCCAACTATACATAAGGGATTTGGTCGGTTCGGTAACGCGGCCTGTGAAAGAATTGAAAGGCTTCCAAAAAATTGAAATGAAAAAAGGTCAAACCAAAATCGTGACCTTCAAATTAACGGTTGAAGACCTGAAATTCTATAATTCCAATTTGGATTTTGTGGCAGAACCGGGAACATTCGAAGTTTTTGTGGGAACAAATTCCGACACCACAATGAAAGCCGAATTTGAATTGAAAAATTAATTGTATTATTTAATCCAGACGTGTTTAATCCATAAACTAAATTCTTAAAATGAAAAAACTATCCCTCATCCTCCTGTATTGTACATTCTTTTCTCTGAACGCCCAACAAATCGAGTCACCAGACAAGGACATCGTAGTTGATTTTTCCCTGAATGCTCAGAACGAACCAACATATTCTGTGTCCTTTAAAGGCAAAGAAGTTATCAAACCAAGCAAAATGGGAATTTCCTTAAAAGATAGCACATCCTTAAAGAGCAACTTTTCAATGGAAGGCAAGGAGACTTCATCTTTTGATGAAACTTGGCAACCTGTTTTGGGAGAGCAATCCAACATTAGAAATCATTACAACCAATTGACCATTCACTTAAAACAAAAGGATTCCAACAAAAAAATGGATATAGTTTTTAAGGTGTATGATGAAGGCGTGGGCTTTCGATATGAATTCCCGTTCGAAAAAAAGGTGAGTTATTTTATCATTTCAGATGAAAATACTGAATTTAATCTCACGGGAGACCACAAAACTTTTTGGATTCCGGGCGATTATGACAGTCAGGAATACAATTACAACGAAACAAAATTATCGCAAATAGACATTTCAAAACTTGATATGTCCAATGGCATCTCTCTAAAGACCATTGAAAATAATTTCCGTGTACAATCACCCTTGATGATGAAATCTGCAGATGGTTTGTATCTCAACATCTTTGAAGCTGCGGTTAATAATTATCCGGTCATGCACTTGGATGTGGATACTAAGAACTTTAAACTCAAATCCAACTTGGCACCCAATGCCATTGGAGATAAAGCCTATTTGAGAACACCGTCCACTACACCTTGGCGTACCATTATGGTAAGTGGAGATGCACGTGATATTGTCGGTTCAAAAATGATTTTGAATCTCAACGAACCCAATAAAATCGAAGACACCTCATGGATTAAACCCATGAAATATGTTGGTATTTGGTGGGAAATGCATGCTGGTCTGTCCACATGGGATTATGCCGGAAGTCAAAATGCCCAAAATTCATTGACACAAGATGTATTGCCAACAGGAAAACATGGAGCTACTACCGAAAACACGAAAAAATACATTGATTTTGCGGCAAAATATGGCTTTGACGGGGTATTGGTCGAAGGCTGGAATGTAGGATGGGAAGATTGGTTCGGCAACTGGAAGGAGGACGTTTTCGATTTTACGACACCATATCCCGATTTTGACATTGTAGAAATTTCGAACTATGCCAAATCCAAAAACATTAAAATGATCATGCACCATGAGACGTCCGGGTCTGTCAGCAATTATGAACGCCATTTGGATCGAGCCATGGAAGTGATGAAACAATATGAATATCCAGCGGTAAAAACTGGGTATGTTGGTAGAATTATTCCAAGAGGAGAACATCACGACGGTCAGGAGATGGTCAACCATTTCAATTTTGTGGCACGACGTATGGCTGATGAGCATTTAATGGTCAATTCCCATGAAAGCAGCCATCCCACAGGATATGGCAGAACCTATCCCAATTATATTGCAGCAGAAGCAGCCCGTGGCAATGAATTCAATGCCTGGAGCGACGGAAATCTACCTTTTCACGAAACCATATTACCTTTCACACGCTTGCTCGGTGGTCCTATGGATTACACCCCAGGAATTTTCGAAACCAAGATGAGTGTTTATGATTCGACCAAAACCAATATGGTGCATACCACTTTGGCAAAACAGTTGGCATTGTATGTCACCATGTATTCACCATTGCAAATGGCTGCTGATTTACCAGAAAATTATGAAAAGCATCTGGATGCCTTTCAGTTCATCATAGACGTTCCTGTGGATTGGCAAGAATCAAAGTATTTGGAAGCTGAACCTGGTGATTATTTGACCGTAGTGAGAAAGGACAAAAATTCCGAAGGTTGGTTCTTGGGTGCGATTACTGATGAAAATTCAAGAACCACGGAACTTAAATTGGATTTCCTGTCACCAAATAAGAAATACAAAGCCACGATTTATCAGGATGGAAAGGATGCCGACTGGAAAGACAACCCGAAAAGTTACGATATCAAAACTCAAACCGTTACGAATATGTCCAAACTGAAACTGAATTTGGCAAAAGGAGGCGGAACTGCCATAAGTTTTATACCAATTGATTAAAAACGAGTTAATTTTCATTGCGTTCATTGCGTTCGCCATAATCGTAAGCTTTGCGTCCTTGCGTTTAATTTTTTTACCGCAAGGACGCAAAGAATAATTCGAAGGTCGCAAAGTAATATTTGTATAATGAAAATGAATTTATGGAAATTAAAATCATTAACAAAAGTATACTAACTTTCATTGTAACATTTTGCATTTTGTTGGTTTTCAAAATGGAAGCCCAACAACAAACCTATTGCAATCCTGTCAATATTGATTATGGATACACGCCATTTGATGTGTTCTCAAAGCAAGGCAAACATCGTGCAACTGCGGATCCTGTGATTGTGAATTTTCGCAATAAATATTTTTTATTTTGTACCAATCAGGAAGGATATTGGTGGAGTGAGGATATGTTGAACTGGAAATTTGTATATCGCAAATTTCTTCGTGATGACACCTATACCCACGATTTGAATGCGCCAGCAGTTTGGGCCATGAAAGATACCTTATATGTGTATGGATCCACTTGGAAATCCGATTTCCCAATTTGGAAAAGCACAAACCCTACCGAAGATGACTGGCAAATTGCAGTTGACACGTTGAAAGTAGGAGCATGGGACCCAGCATTTCATTATGATGAAGACAAAAATAAACTCTATTTATATTGGGGTTCCAGCAATGTGTGGCCAATCTTGGGTACGGAGATCAAAACCAAAACCATGCAATCTGAAGGTTATACTGTGCCTATTATCAAATTAAATCCTGAAGATCATGGTTGGGAACGTTTTGGGGAATACAATGACAATGTGTTTTTACAACCATTTATAGAAGGTGCTTGGATGACGAAACACAACGGAAAATATTACATGCAATATGGTGCGCCAGCCACTGAATTCAGCGGTTATTCAGATGGTGTGTATGTAAGTAAAGATCCTTTGGATGGATTTGAATATCAAAGCCATAATCCTTTTTCATACAAACCAGGTGGTTTTGCTCGAGGTGCTGGTCATGGTGCGACATTTCAGGATAATTTTGAAAATTATTGGCATGTTTCGACCATTTTCATTTCTGTAAAAAATAATTTTGAAAGACGTATTGGCATTTGGCCTGCTGGATTTGATAAAGATGATATCATGTATTGTAACACATCTTATGGTGATTATCCAACCCTTCTACCGCAATTCGCCAAAGACAAGGATTTTACAAAAGGGTTATTTGCAGGTTGGATGCTGCT
>JBDSFP010000246.1:0-3808 GCA_039919415.1 Aquaticitalea sp.
ATGGTAGAAAAATTATCAGGTTAAATTGGCAAGTTGATTAATATGCTTTATATAAATCTACTATAATACAATTATATAGTTTTATTTTCTGAATAATATACAAAGCCTTGATTTTCTATCATATTTATAGCAATTTTGGTGGATTATCTAATTAATGTAAAAAAACCATGGCATTCAAACCAGCAAACAACATTCAGGATTTACAATATTTTGGGGAATTCGGAGGCGTGAATCCTTCCATTTCGGATTCATCAACCTATACATTTTTGTCAGCAAAAACCATGTTCGACACCTTTGAGGGCAATGCGGACGGTTGTTATCTGTATTCGCGACATTCCTCACCTTCCAATTTGTATTTGGGTGAAGCATTGGCAGCGATGGAAGGCACAGAAACAGCAAATGTAACTGCTTCAGGAATGGGAGCAATTACAGCAGTGATTCTGCAATTGTGTGGCAGCGGAGACCATGTTGTCAGCAGTCGGACGATTTACGGTGGCACCTATGCCTTTTTAAAGAATTTTACTCCGCGATTGGGAATCTCTGCATCTTTTGTGGACATTACCAATTTGGATGCCGTGGAAGCTGCCATTACTAAAGATACAAAAATCATCTTTTGTGAATCCGTCAGTAATCCACTTCTGGAAGTCGCGGATTTGAAAGCTTTGGCAAAAGTGGCTAAAAAGCACAAACTAAAACTGGTTGTTGATAATACCTTTTCGCCATTGAGCATCTCACCACACGAACTTGGCGCGGATGTCGTCATCCATAGTTTGACCAAATTCATCAATGGCAGTAGTGATACCGTCGGTGGTGTGGTTTGTGGTTCGCAAGATTTTGTCAACGATTTACGAAACGTGAATGATGGCGCCTGTATGCTTTTGGGCTCAACCATGGATAGTATGCGCGCTGCTTCCATCTTGAAAAACTTGAGAACACTACACATAAGAATGCAGCAACATAGCAAAAATGGATTGTTTTTGGCCGAAAAATTTGAAGCTGATGGTTTGAGAACCGTATATCCGGGTTTGAAATTACATCCGTCTCATGAATTGTTCAAATCGATGATGAATGTGCAATATGGATTTGGCGGGATGTTGACGATTGATGTCGGCACTTTGGACAAAGCCAATGAACTCATGGAAATGATGCAAAAGAAAAATCTGGGATATTTGGCTGTGAGCTTGGGCTTTTATAAAACATTGTTCAGCGCTCCGGGAAGTTCTACCTCATCCGAAATCCCAGAAGATGAACAAAAAGAAATGGGTTTGAGTGAAGGCTTGATTCGTTTTTCAATCGGACTGGATGCGGATATTTTACGAACCTACCAAATGATGCGATCGTGTATGGAAGAACTGAATATCTTGAAAGCTGAATGAGCTTGAATGAATTGCTTTTTAATCGATTCCAGAAATAACCTAAATCTTAACTTGAAGGATTTTTACCGTCGAATGGAAGACTATTATTTATTGCTTTTGCCATTATAAACAAATGTAAAAAATAAAATTATCTAGAACTATTCAATCAAAAAGACACGGATTGGATTTTAGATATTCGTAAAATTCAAAAGAAGAAAGTTAATTAGATTCTATAATTCTTTCATAATAATAATATACTTGTGTTGGTCCGTAAAGCGAGTTTTCAAAATTCCAGTCATACTTCAAGATTAATTCTGAAGGTGTTACACTAATAAGATAAATAATTTCATAAACCCATATTTTAAATCTATTGGGCTCAATTAACTCCCATTCGTCAATTTCCGAATAAAAAGTACAGATTCCATTATCATTGTAATAGCTATTCTCGAAAACTACGCCATCGTTGTTGAACTGTAAAAAGGCTATTCCACATTCATCATGGTTAAAATCCTTATAATTATAAAATTGTATATTCCCATCATTGATCTTATCTATCCCTAATTTTGTAATTTTCCATCTTCAAACAATAGTTTGGATAGTTCGATGTCTTCATTTATCGTTTCTAGATAAACATTTTTACCTACCCTGTCTCAGATACAAGTAAATTAATTGTAAAAACAGTAAATGACAGCAACTTGAATATAGATAAATCAATAGACGATTTCTAGTTTTGAGTGGCAGTGGCTTTATTTGAAATGCAATTACGAAAATCTTTCATTATAAATAACCAAAAAATATGGATGTAATTGCCCTTGCAGAATCATTATAGGGAAAAATGAAGATGTGTATCGTGCAGAATTTATTAGACTGGTTAAAAGTTATAAACAAGAAATTTAGGCGGGTTGTTTTGTTTTTATTCTGAAGTAACTGCCTAAAATGGCAGTTTTTTATAAAAATTTATCTTAATATATTGGTAAGTCTTTTAAAAAAATCTTTGCTTACCTTTATATAAAATCTATGTTATGAGAAAAATACTATTGCTTCTTATTATTACTAACTTTTCTGCTTTTTCGCAAATACTTTCGGAAAGAGATAGAGCAACACTTAAAGATGAAATTTTAGCAGAACGGTTCAACGCATTACTTCCGCAATTAATGGATAAAGCAGGAATTGATATGTGGCTTATCATTTCAAGAGAGTATAATGAAGACCCAGTAATGAAAACTATGTTGCCCTCTACTTGGCTAAACGCAAGGCGCAGGACTATTTTGGTTTTTTATAACAACAAAGAAAAGAATATAATAGAAAAACTTGCAGTAGCACGTTATGATGTAGGGGAAAATATTACTTCTGCTTGGGACACAGAAAAACAGCCCAATCAGTGGCAAGCGTTGGTCAATTTAATAAGAGAACGCAACCCAAATAAAATTGGAATTAATATTTCAGAACATTTTGGAATCACAGATGGTCTTGTAAAAACAGATTATGATGCCCTGCTCGAAGCACTTCCGAACGATTTGGAAAACAAATTGGTATCTGCTGAAAAATTGGCTATTTCTTGGATTGAAACAAGAACCCCAAAAGAAATGGAACTCTACAATACCCTTGTTGAGGTAACTCATCAAATTATTGACGAAGCTTTTTCAAACAAAGTAATCACTCCGGGAAAAACCACAACGGAAGATGTAGTTTGGTGGATGCGCCAAAAAGTTACGGATATGGGTTTGGAAACTTGGTTTCACCCCACAATAGATGTGCAACGGAATAATGAGGCGCTAAAAAGCCATATTGAATCCTTTAGCAAAGCAAAATCTGAAGATATCATCTTATCGGGAGACTTGTTGCATTGTGATTTTGGCATAACCTACATTGGACTCAATACAGACTGCCAACAGCATGCCTATGTTTTAAAAGAGAGTGAAACAAAGATACCCGTCTTTCTTTCAGATGCTTTTAAAAAAGGAAATACGGTGCAGGATATTTTAACTTCAAATTTTATTGAAGGTAAAACAGGGAACGAAATATTGCTAAAATCATTGACTGAAGCTAAAGCGGAAGGGCTGCGTCCATCCATTTATACACACCCATTGGGCACATATGGGCACAGCTCTGGCCCTACCATAGGAATGTGGGATTCTCAAGAAGGTGTTCCAGTAACAGGTGATTACCCTTTGTACAAAAACACGGTATATGCTATTGAATTAAATACCACGGTAAACATAGCAGAATGGAATAAGGACATTCGTATTATGCTTGAAGAAGCTGGTTTTTATGGTAAGAATGGTTTTAGATATGTGAATGGAAGACAACAAACCATAAAGGCCATATATCCTAAATAAAATTATTGTTGCATTTTCTAATAACAAACTAAAACATGTTTCTAGTAACCGAAGAATAAGATATAATTCTGAAAAATAGTTGGTGGAAAGATTAGATTTCCAACATTCATCTCG
>JBDSFP010000305.1:0-2859 GCA_039919415.1 Aquaticitalea sp.
AAGGTCACATTGTTGAAGCGCTTTGGCTGTATAGTTGGTATCTGGTGTCGCACTTAAAAAGTTACCGCCCATGCCCATAAAAACTGTGCATTCACCTTTGTGCATGGCTTCAATGGAATCGACCACATCATGTCCGTGGTCTTTTGGTGGGACAAATCCGAAATTCTTTTCGAGATTTTCCAAGAGCCAAGCCCATGGTTTTTCGTAAATACCCATAGTCCTATCGCCTTGAACATTGCTATGACCTCGCACTGGGCAGGTTCCTGCTCCTGGTTTTCCTATGCTGCCTTTCAGCAATAGCGTATTCACAACTTCCTTAATCGTGTCAACCGAATTTTTATGTTGCGTAAGACCCATCGCCCAACACGAGATGATTTTAGTCGAATATTTTATTTTTTCAACCACGGCTTTGATTTGATTCAAAGGAATGCCACATTGTTCAGAAAGGATATTCAAATCCTGTTTCGACAGATGTGCCTTTAAGTCTTCAAAGCCATGTGTGTCTTCTGAAATGAATGACTGGTCCAAAATTTTTCCGGGTTCTTTTTCCTCTTCTAAAATTAAGAGTTGGTTGATGGCCTGAAATAGCGCCATATCACCATTGATTTTTACAGGCAAATGTATATTTGCAATGGTGGTACCAATTCCCAGCATGCCACCCACACTTTGAGGGTCTGCAAAGGCTGACAATCCTGTTTCTGGCAATGGGTTTACGGAAATAATAATCGCGCCGTTTTTATGTGCTTTTTCTAATGCGCTCAACATTCTTGGATGATTGGTGCCAGGATTTTGACCTATGATAAAAATGACTTCTGCAATATATAAATCTTCCAATTTTACAGAGCCTTTGCCGATACCTAATGTTTCATCCAATGCCACACCACTGCTTTCGTGACACATATTGCTACAGTCTGGCATATTATTGGTGCCATAAGCGCGTACGAATAATTGGTATAAAAACGCGGCTTCATTACTGGTTCGTCCGCTCGTGTAAAAAATCGCTTCATCTGGTGACTGTAACCCATTTAAATGTTTTGAGATAACCTTAAACGCGTCATCCCAAGACAAGGGCTGATAATGTGTTTCGCCTTGCGGCAAATACATGGGTTGTGCAATCCGTCCACTTTTACCGATTTTATAATCGTCCCAAGTGGATAGTTCACCTACGGAATGTTCTGCGAAAAAATCAGGAAGCAAGGTCTTTGTGGTAGCTTCTTCTGCAACAGCTTTGGCGCCATTTTCGCAATATTCGGCAATCGCACTCCTTTTGTCATCTGGGTCTGGCCACGCACATCCAGGACAGTCATAGCCATCCACCTGATTCAATTTTTGAAGCGCAATAAATCCGCGGGAGACATTCATTTCTTCCAAAATATGTTTGGCAGAAGCTGCTACGGCCTTAAAACCTGCCGCTGTCTTGTCAACAGATGATAATTTGATGTCCTTGAGTGTTTCAGGATTTTCAGAATGTATGGTATCTTGTTTATTTATGGACACGTCAATTGGATTTTTTTTAGAATGAAATAGAGTCAAAGGTTAATTATATTGATTTCAAAGGAAACATATCAACAGACCGTTTTTTTATTTTCGTACATATCCGATTGGTCCTCATCGCTTTCATCCAGACATTGCAAATCTTTTTCTATCAAAATAAATAAGTCTCCATCTTCACCATTCTTCTGTGAACCTTTTATGGTAATATCATCCGTATCAGTTAAAATATGAGCTTGTGATGCTGAAAGTCTGATAGTCATCGTATTCGATTCAAAAGACGCTGAAATGCTTTGAATGGTAGCATCCACTTTTAAGGCGTATTGAAAGATTTGTTCTGCCGTGATGATGGTTTTACAGGTAATATTCCCACTCTCTTTTAATTGTGAAACATCTGTTTTGGTCAATCGTAAACGGATGGTATTGTCTTTGATTCTAATTTTCATGGTACTGTTCTTTTTTAATTCGGTCTGCCTTTGAATAGACATTACACGATTGCGATTTTAGAAAGCCTATCAATGTAATATCAAACGCTTCTGCCGTTTCCACAGCGAGACTGCTAGGAGCGCCAATGGCACAGACGACTTTAATTCCTGCCATCGCAGCTTTTTGTATCAATTCAAAACTGGCACGACCGCTCAATAAGAGAATAAGTTGACTTAAATTTAAGTTGTCCCCCTTACTTTTGATTATTTCTACTCCAATGAGCTTATCCAACGCATTGTGCCGACCGACATCTTCTCTAAAATTCAACAAGTTGCCGTCGTTGTCAAAAAAAGCCGCCGCGTGAATTCCTCCTGTGCTGACAAAGGTTTTTTGAACCGCCATTAACCTTGACGGTAATGTTGCTATTTGCTTTAAATCGATAGTGTTAGGTGATGTATCTGCTATCACGTTGCACACTTGGTGGATAGCTTCAATACTTTGCTTTCCACAAACGCCGCAACTACTTGTTGTATAGAAATTACGTTTTAGGTTGTCCAGTTTTGCATCAAAACCGTCGTGAAGTCGCACCAAAATCCTATTGTGTCCTGTGGCGCATGTTGCAGGCGTAGCCAAGTTGGCGTAAGAAGTAATCAGCCCTTCTGTTAATAAAAAACCAACTGCCAGCTCGAAGTCATTTCCTGGGGTTCGCATCGTAACGGATAAGCTTTGCAGTTTGCGTTCATTTGAAGCGCCAAATTCTAACTGAATTTCCAAAGGTTCTTCAATGGCGACCACATCCTCCATGTTCGTCAACTGGTCGTGCATACTCCGTTTTATGGCAATGGATTTTATCATAGTTCTAATTTCTTTTTCAACAGTTCCATGTCTTCTTCTGAATTGACATTTTTTAAAAACGCCGAATCGGCTAGTTCAATATAGGTA
>JBDSFP010000318.1:0-6159 GCA_039919415.1 Aquaticitalea sp.
CAAAGAGCACGTAAACAGGGTGGAGAAAGTTTTCGAATTACTGGGCAAAAAAGCTACTGCAAAAAAATGCGAAGCAATGGCTGGCTTAATCAAAGAAGCAGAAGGTATTATGGAGGACTGCGAAAAAGGTCCTATGCGTGATGCTGGTATTATCTCTGCAGGTCAGAAAGTAGAACATTATGAAATTGCGTCATATGGTACGCTTCGTCAATTTGCAGAAACATTAGGGTTATCAAAAGCAGCAAAATTATTGGAAAAAACTCTCAATGAAGAAAAAGCAGCCGATGAAAAATTGACAAAAGTTGCTGAATCTGCTGTTAATGTTGAAGCTGGAGAATTAGAGAAATAAACCCGTTAGTTTTTGAGTAAACCCTATCAAGTTTTTGGTAGGGTTTATATATTAATATAGGTATCAAAACAGCGAATAAATTTCTACCTTTCCTATTTAAAAGATTACACATCTCATATTTTTTAAAGTTCAACAATTTTAAATTATATTAAAAATATGTACTACGATATTAAAGCATCCACAGCATCACAGTTAAAAAGCACCGAGCGCAAAGGAGATAGGACAGGAGTAGAGGAAATTATAGAGCGTTTAATACCATTAACAGATTTGTCATATTTCCACATCTCTGGCTTCACCCATCCAGACTTACTATTGTATACCAACCGCTCTCCCAACTTTCCCGAGTTCACCACTTGGGGATTATTGCCACATTGGGTAAAAAACTAAAAACAACTAAAGAAAACTTGGAACACACCCCGAAATAGAAAATGACAATAGATAATGCATATCTGATTTTTAAAAATGATTTCAACCATAGAAACTGGATTGATTGGATAAAATCGCATATAATGTTAGTTCCTCCACCTTATAGATTTCAAGGCTCAATCTCATTTAACTACGATGGAATTTCATTTAACGGTTACGATTCTCAGTTAAAAGAAAATGTGGAATTCAATATTGCGAAAGATGAAATTACTCAATTATATTATGGATACGATGAAACCTTCAGTACTTTTCAAACGAGAGGAATGGGAATGACTTGGGCACCAATACGATTTACGTTTGACTCTACCAAATTTAAAAACGAAACAGATTTATATTTGGTTTTGGAATTTAACGGAATTTCTTCTGAAAATCAAAATCTTTTCGAAGAATTAAAGATTTGGCTATCATGAGACAAAAATAAAACAATTAGGATTTAATTAGAAAACGTAGAAAACACTACGAACAACACCATGAATTAACCATTGCTTGGTCTGTGCGCATCTGGAAAATTGTCGGGAATTATCCAGCGGAGTTTTATACTTTTATGGGTTGTGTGTGAAACACGCAACGGCACAATCGTTAGCAAGCAATTGAATGCAAACAACATCTATAAAATTAAACCTATGAAACAAGTAATTACCATTTTACTGACAATTTTTTTAGCGACAAATGTTTTCGCTCACGAGTATGTTTTGATAGCATACAAGTATCTAGTCAAAGAAGGTGAAAAACTGGAACTTCACCTTTTTGTTTCGGACGGATTTAATATCGAGTTGGAAAGACCTGTCCAAAAATCAATCACGAAAAAATATGAGATGATTAATGAAAATGGAAAAACTGATCTACTGGCAAAATTAGACGACGGAGCATTGCCGATTTTGGATATGGATGTTGACTTCAAAGGTTTGGGATTAATACATATGGAACGTGATTATGCACGGAAAACATTAACAAATGACAGTTTTCAGAGCTATCTGGAAGTTGACAATATTGAGAATATAAAAATAAATGACAGCACGAAAACAGAACAATCGGAAAGATACACTCGCTACATGAAAATATTAATCCAGAGCAATCCAAAACCAAATGACGAAATTTATAAAACTGTTGTTGGACAAAATTTTGAGATAGTTTTGCAACAAAATCCCTACGAATTGAAAAAAGGCGATTGGATTAGTGCAAAAGTATTATTTATGGGCAAACCACTTACTAACAAGGTAATTACTGCTCGAAATAGAATTGGTAACGAACCAGCGATTTTTCAATATTCACGAACGGATGATAAAGGTTTGTGTTCTTTCAAAATGGAAAGAGAAGGTATATGGTTTATTCATTCAACACATATGATTGCATCGCCCGACAAAAACGATACGGATTGGGAAAGTTTTTGGACTACATTTAGTTTTGGGATAGAAGAATCCGAATAAAGGCAGTTGCCAAAAACGCATATAAAAAATAGTATGAGTCATAGCAAAGACATCAGCTTGGGCACTTTTTCGAGGTCGCCAAAATTTTAAATTTAGCCTGATGGAGAAAAAACAAGAAAAATTTAAAAATTCGGATTTTGTTCAACCGAATGCTGGTCGCCCTTTTTCAGCGCAACTTATCATATGCAAATCCGTTAGCCTTCATTAAAAAAAATGAGAAAATGAAATTTAAAATTGTATTTCTGAATTTTATTCTCTTATTAATTATGGGATGTAAACAGAAGGAAAATAAAAAAGAAAATATTACTGATTCAAAGACTGGAATAATTAGTTCCAATAAGATTTCAGATAATATTATGTATTGGGTTGATGCCATTAATAATAAAAATACCAGAACTTTAAAAAAAATGTATGCATCCAATGCCGTTAAGGTTATTTCTGCAGATAGCATAATTAATAGTTCATCACAAATAGCTAAATATTACGGAATTCACAATAATTCAATTATTTCCATTGAATCATTATTTAGCGTCGAGGCTAACATAGGCAGACGCATAAATTACGAATTAGTCAAATATAAAACCGAAAGCTTGAAAGATTATATCCAACTTGTAATTTGGAGATTGGAAGATGAAAAGATAATTAGAGAATTTGAATTTACTAAAGAAAGTACTTTAGAATCCACAAAAGTTGACACAACTAATATATCCGAGAAACGCAAATTATGGATTGAACTCTGTAACACCCATAACTCTGAAAATCTTGTCAAACAACTCTACAGCAAAAATGCTATCTATTTCAATCATAAACCAATAGTAAAAGGGATAAAAGACTTGATTAAGGAATATGATTATATGAATAATAAAGATTACACTCTAAACCTTCAACCATTAAAATTAGAAGTCGTAAATGCAGATTTTGCCATTGAAATTGGACAGTGCATTGGAAGTTATAATGGGAAATATATTCTGGTATGGAAAAAACAAGCTGATGGAAATTGGAAAATAGATTTTGATTCCAATATTTGAAATTGAAAACGAGATCCAAAGTCTCACAGAACTGAACGAAATAAGGGTAAGAAAAGGGAGATTTCCATCCATTTTTAACCGAGTTATCAACGAAAACGATTGAGTTTTTACTCCTTAGTCAAATAATCTGCAATACTTTGATTATTGTAATATTAGTTTACTAGTTTTACTTTTTCAAAGGAAAATTTCATGTCAAATAGCATACAAAAGATAGGGGTCATGACCTCTGGAGGTGACTCTCCGGGAATGAATGCGGCCATACGTTCGGTGGTGAGAACCTGTGCATATCACCAAGTGGAATGTGTCGGGATTTACCGAGGCTTTGAAGGCATGATGGAAGGCGATTTTAAGGGTATGGATGCACGCAGTGTCAAAGGAATTATCAATAAAGGAGGTACGGTTTTAAAATCGGCACGTTCCAAAGAATTCAGGACGGTGGAAGGGCGAAAAATTGCCCATGAAAAACTCAAAGAGGCGAACATTGATGCTTTGGTATTAATTGGCGGCGACGGAACTTTTAATGGTGGACTGATTTTTAATAAAGAATATGATTTTCCAGTCATGGGAATTCCAGGGACCATTGACAATGATATTTTTGGAACCACACACACCTTGGGTTTTGATACGGCGTTGAATACCGTTGTGGAATGTATTGACAAAATCCGCGATACGGCAAGCAGCCACAATCGACTGTTTTTTGTGGAAGTGATGGGTCGTGACGTTGGCCACCTTGCCCTGAATGCTGGTGTAGGCGCAGGCGCAGAGGAAATCTTAATCCCCGAAGAGAACTTGGGTTTGGATCGGTTGCTTGATTCACTTCAGCGCAGTAAACAATCTGGTAAATCGTCCAGTATCGTGGTCGTTGCCGAAGGCGATAAGATTGGCAAAAATGTATTCGAACTGAAGGATTATATGGAAGAAAACATGATAGAATATGACGTTCGGGTGTCCGTTTTGGGCCATATGCAACGCGGTGGTACGCCTTCGTGTTTTGACCGTGTCTTAGCATGTAGAATGGGAGTGAAAGCCGTAGAAAGCCTGTTGGAAGGCAAAACCAATTATATGGTTGGTCTTCTTAATGATCAAATGGCGCTGACCCCATTAGATCAAGCGGTAAAAGGAAAGTCGAAGATTGATAAGGAATTGGTACGAGTATCAGAAATTATGTCGACTTAAAATTTAAAAATTGTTAAAGTATTATGCATTATGTATAAAGGATTTAGTGTGGTCTCTATCCGTCTAGGTTCTAATAAAAAAATAATAATAAAAATTATAAAATAAAAAACGATGTCAAATTTAAAATTAGGAATCAACGGATTCGGTAGAATTGGAAGGATAGTATTTAGAGCGACTCTTAACAAACTAGGGGTCGATGTAGTCGCCATAAACGATTTGCTGGAAGTAGATCATTTAGCATATTTATTGGAATACGACTCTGTACATGGCAGATTCAATGGAAAAATCGAAGTGAAAGATGGGCATTTGGTCGTAGATGGAAAAAAAATCAGGGTCACTGCTGAAAGAGATCCCCGTAATTTGAAATGGGATGAAGTTGGCGCCGATGTCGTTGCTGATTGTACAGGTATTTTCACGACCATGGAATCCGCCCACTATCATATTGAGGCAGGCGCCAAAAAAGTGGTTATTTCTGCGCCAAGTAAGGATGCTCCGATGTTTGTAATGGGTGTCAACCATAAAGATGTAAAAGCTTCGGATAAAATTGTTTCCAATGCTTCTTGTACTACTAATTGTTTGGCGCCAATGGCAAAAATATTGGATGACAATTTTGGGATTGAAGAAGGCTTGATGACCACAGTGCACGCCACCACAGCCACACAATTGACCGTCGATGGTCCTTCCAAAAAGGATTTTAGAGGTGGACGTAGTGCTTTGCTTAATATCATTCCTGCTTCCACCGGTGCTGCAAAAGCAGTGGGGAAAGTCATCCCAAAATTGGATGGTCTATTGACAGGTATGGCTTTTAGAGTTCCAACCGCAGATGTCTCAGTCGTGGATTTGACCTTTAGAACCAAAAAAGAAACCTCTTTGGAAGAAATCAAGAAGGCATTTAAGGATGCTTCTGAAGGTGATATGAAAGGCATCGTTGGATATACAGATGAAATGGTAGTCTCCACAGATTTTATTGGAGAAACTAGAACCTGCGTGTTCGATGCGGATGCTTCCATAGAACTGAATTCCCGTTTTTTCAAGGTTGTTGGCTGGTATGACAATGAGTTTGCTTATTCCACGAAATTGGTGGAGTTGGCACAACACATCCATTCTTTATAATTTATAAATCACATTCCGTATAAGTTTTACTATATTTATATAGTTCGAACTTATACGGAATTTTTATTCAAAAAAGATGATATTAATAGTTGACAGTGGCTCCACAAAAGCAGATTGGATTTCTGTAGATAACAATGGGAAACAACTCCTTGAAAAAATAAGGACCAACGGATTGAATCCTGAAATCCTCAAGGAAAAGAAACTGTACAAAATCATTCGAAAAAGTGAAGCCTTAATGGCCAACAAAAAAGACGTTACCCATGTGTTTTTCTACGGGGCAGGTTGTGGCACCGAAAATCCAAAATTTTTATTGAAGAAAGTCTTGGAGGAAATTTTTGTCAATGCCGAGGTGGAAGTCACAGAAGATACCATGGCAGCTGTAAGGGCTACATTGAATCAGGATGATGAGGCGGCTGTCGTCTGTATTTTGGGGACCGGTTCCAATTGCAGTTATTATGACGGAAAACGGTTGAACCAGCGTATCGTTTCTCTGGGTTACACTTTAATGGATGATGCTTCCGGAAATTATTACGGCAAACAATTGATTCGTGATTATTATTTCAAACATATGCCAGAAGCAATCCATGTTTCATTTGGTGGCAAATACAATATGGATGCCGACTATATTAAATACAATCTA
>JBDSFP010000035.1:0-2601 GCA_039919415.1 Aquaticitalea sp.
AGACGAAGCCCACTATTTCGTATTTATGGGAGAAATTTCAAATCAGGCATACCAGCATGACACCCAGCAAATAAAAATCCTCCACAAATCCGGAAAAATTGAAGATATCGTCAAAGCATCCGACCAATTGAATCTCCAGGCACTTTCAAATACTGTGACCAAATATTATATCTGTTTTCCGAAGGAATAGTTTTCACTTGAAGTTTGATCTTTAGTATTACGATTTAGTTTTTGAAATTTCGATTTTAGCTTTGCACCTTTGTGCTTCTGTCTGCTGACAGGTAGGTTTGAGAGAGATTAAGAACCACAAACCAAATTATATGCTACATTTTCTCTATTTTTGCGGTTAATGAAATTTACAGCAACACAAATAGCAGGCATTTTAGATGGCGACATCATTGGTAATCCTGATGTTGAAGTTTCCAAACTTTCTAAAATTGAAGAAGGAACTGAAGGCTCTTTGACCTTTTTGGCAAATCCTAAATATAAATCCTATATTTATTCCACTAAAGCTTCCATAACGATAGTCAACAAAACTTTTGAGGCTGAAAATGATTTGTCTACAACATTGATTAAAGTGGACGATGCCTACAAATCATTTTCAAAATTGCTGGAATATTACAATCAAATAAAGATGAATAAAAGTGGGATTGAACAACCTTCTTTTATTTCAGAAACTGCAAAATATGGCGAAAACATCTACATTGGCGCCTTTACTTACCTCGGTGATAATGTAAAAATAGGTGATAATGTGAAGGTCTTTCCGAACTGTTATATCGGTGATAATGTTTCAATAGGAGAGAACACAATTCTTTTTGCTGGAGCAAAAGTTTATTCTGAATGTATTATCGGTAATAGCTGTGTGATCAATTCAGGAGCAATCATTGGTGCAGATGGATTTGGTTTTGTGCCTGATGAAAATGGGGAATATTCAAAAGTGCCCCAAACAGGAAATGTAATTCTCGAAGATTTTGTTGATATTGGAGCGGCCACTACTATTGATAGGGCAACCTTAGGCTCGACTATTATCAGACGAGGCGTTAAGCTAGACAATCAAATTCAAATCGCCCATAATGTCGAAATAGGCAAAAATACCGTGATTGCTGCCCAAACAGGAGTTGCCGGTTCGACAAAAATAGGTGAGAACTGTGTAATTGGTGGTCAAGTTGGTATTGTAGGACATATCACTATTGGGAACAATGTAAAGATTCAGGCCCAGTCCGGTATTGGTAGAAACGTAAAGGACAATGAGTTGTTGCAAGGTTCGCCAGCATTTTCATATGGGGATTTCAACAAATCTTATGTCTATTTCAAGAATCTGCCTAAAATCATGAAAGATATTAATGAAATTGATAAGAAAGTAAATGGCAATAGTTAAAACAAATGTAAAGCAAAGGACCTTAAAAAACGATGTGTCCTTAACTGGAGTTGGATTGCACACGGGAAAAAATGTGACCTTAACGTTCAAACCTGCACCCACAAATTTTGGATTTGCCTTTAAACGAGTGGATTTGGAAGGTTGTCCAGTAATTGAAGCCGACGCCAACTATGTGACCAACACACAACGCGGTACTTGTTTGGAAAAAAATGGTGTGATCATTCAAACTTCAGAACATGTCCTTGCAGCCTTGGTTGGCATGGATATAGACAACTGCATCTTGGAGCTGGATGCTTCAGAACCACCAATCATGGACGGTTCTTCCAAGTTTTTTGTGGAAGCTTTGCAGAAAGCAGGTTTCGAGGAACAAGGTGATTTTCGGGAAGAATATGTGGTGACGGAAGTGGTCACTTATATGGACGAAGAATCAGGTAGTGAAATAATAGTCATGCCAGCCAAAGAATATCAGGTTACAACCATGGTGGATTTTGGCACCAAAGTTTTGGGAACACAAAATGCAACCTTAAATCACATGGGCGATTTTAAGGAAGACATATCAAATGCCAGAACCTTCAGTTTTTTGCATGAAATTGAAATGCTCCTGGATAATGGATTGATTAAAGGTGGCGATTTGAACAATGCCATTGTCTATGTGGATAAGGAATTGTCTCCCAAAACCATGGAAAAATTGAAAGTGGCCTTCAAAAAAGATTCCATAGCCGTTAAGCAGAACGGAATTCTCGATAATTTGACCTTGCATTATCCAAATGAAGCCGCACGACATAAGTTATTGGATGTCGTGGGGGATTTATCATTGATAGGAATTCGGATGAAAGGTAAGGTCATTGCCAATAAACCTGGTCATTTTATAAATACACAATTTGCAAAGAAGATGTCTAAACTCATCAAGAACGAACGACGGAACAACTTTCCCAATATCGATTTGAACCAGGAACCTTTAATGGATGTGAACAAAATCATGGAAATGTTGCCCCACAGACAACCATTCTTATTGATTGACAAAATATTTGAATTGACAGATTCAGGAGTGATAGGACTCAAAAACGTCACTATGAACGAACCGTTTTTTGCTGGCCATTTCCCGGGAGCGCCAGTAATGCCAGGAGTTTTGATTGTAGAGGCAATGGCACAAACGGGTGGAATTTTAGTATTGAGCACTGTCCCGGATCCAGAAAATTATTTGACGCTCTTTATGAAAATAG
>JBDSFP010000347.1:0-4659 GCA_039919415.1 Aquaticitalea sp.
CATGTTCTGAACCGGAATGGCATTGCTCATGATCACACTGCCATCGTCGTTCGTCGCGTTATAAATTGTAAATGGAGATCCGGACATTTCGATGGAATTAGACTGCATGAACTTTTGAAGGTCTGCATTTTGCTTTGCCATCATTTTGTCAATATTGGATTCAGTGGAAGAGGTTGTTTTATACATATAAAAACCACCTCCATGTTCAGTTATTCCATCTATTTTGATGTTGTAAACTTTCATGCCTTGAACCACATCTTCTTCCAATTGATTTAAATCATGATCTAATTGTTCTTTAATCTGCGAAACTTTTCCTCTCGAAAAAAAGTTTTTTACTTTATAAATAAACGATATGTTTTTAGCGGAAAGAGTTCGCTTTACCCGAGTCGTTCCATCATTATTGGCATTAATCTGCCATACGAGGTCCGAATTGCGAATGTCATTGCTGGTGTAAGATTGTCGTATGCTATTAGGTTCACTATAGGTTGATGATTTAAGCGAATCATTTTTTTTCCAAAAGGAAGATCGATCAACATTGGAAGTGTCTTTTAAGGTGTTATATATCACTGTTTCTGGTGCTTTGATCGATCGGGTTGCAATGACTTCAAATGAATTTGGCTGAACGGCAATATATATGGAAACGCCAATGATGGCTATCAAGAGTAAAAATAAGATGTATTTTAAGAATTTCATTGCTTGCGTAGGATGTCTTTTGTTGGTAGTCTCAAAGATAATCAATTTTATACTATCCTAATTAATATTACCTTTGTAGGACATATTAAATTAAGGATCCATATGAATTTAAAATCATTTTTCATTATTGCATTGGTCATTTCATTCTTTTATTCCTGCAAAGACGATACAAAAGGAATGGCCACCACCACGCTTGCCGCACAAAAGGAAGAGGTCGCATTTGATTATAATGTAGAGCAATTTGGGGATATCAAAGTGCTTCGTTATCAAATTCCCGGTTGGGATAAATTGACTTTAAAAGAGCAAAAACTGGTGTATTATTTGACACAGGCTGGTTTAGCTGGTCGCGATATCATGTGGGATCAAAATTATCGCTACAATCTTCAAATCAGAAAAGCACTTGAAACGATCTATACCAATTATGATGGCGACAAATTCTCGGATGATTGGAAAACTTTTGAAACTTATTTGAAACGCGTGTGGTTCAGTAACGGAATTCACCATCATTATTCCAATGATAAAATGAAACCCGGTTTTGGTCAGGATTATTTGAAATTCCTTTTGGCAGAGACCCATGCTACCCTTGAAGGTGAGGCATTCGAGGTTATCTTCAACGATAAGGACATGAAAAAGGTCAATTTGGCAAAAGGCATCGATAATGTGGGTCAATCGGCCATCAATTTTTATGGCCCTGGTGTGAGCAATGCTGATGTCGAAAAATTCTACAAAAGCAAAACTTCTCCCGATCCCAAAAAACCCCTTTCCTTTGGGTTGAATTCAAAATTAATCAAGGAAAACGGACAATTGAAAGAATTGACTTATAAATCAGGGGGACTTTATGGTTCTGCGATTGATGAAATCATCAAATGGCTGGAATTGGCCAAAGGAGTTGCCGAAAATGAAGACCAAGGCAATGCACTCGGTTTATTGATACAATATTATAAAACAGGCGACCTTCAGACTTGGGATGATTACAATGTTGCTTGGACTGCTGCCACCAAAGGAAATGTGGACTATATCAATAGTTTTATTGAGGTTTATAACGATCCTTTGGGTTATAGAGGATCGTATGAAAGTATGATACAGATTAATGATTTTGACATGTCTCAAAAAATGAAAGTAGTGTCGGACAATGCCCAGTGGTTTGAAGATAATTCCCCGTTGATGGATGAGCACAAGAAAGATAGCGTTGTAGGCGTAACCTATAAAGTTGTCAATGTTGCTGGAGAAGCTGGAGATTCCTCGCCAAGTACGCCCATTGGTGTCAACTTGCCGAATGCCAATTGGATTCGCGCGTCTGTGGGAAGTAAATCTGTTTCCCTTGGAAATATTATTGAAGCCTACAACAATGCCGGAAATACGGGACGTTTGAAGGAATTCGTCAATGATTCCACTGAACTAAAGTTGGAGGAGGCCTATGGTCAGATTGCTAGTAAAATGCACACAGCCTTACACGAAGTGATCGGTCATGCTTCTGGACAATTGAATCCGGGTGTTGGTGAAACAAAGGAAACCTTGAAAAATTATGCTTCGACTTTAGAGGAAGGGCGTGCCGATTTGGTGGGACTTTATTATTTGTACAGTCCAAAATTGCAGGAATTGGGCTTGGTGGACGATTGGAAAAAGGTGGGAATGGCAGCCTATGATGGCTATATCCGAAATGGATTGATGACCCAACTGATCCGTTTGAATTTGGGTGATGACGTTGAAGAAGCGCACATGAGAAATCGCCAATGGGTAAGTGCCTGGGTATATGAAAAAGGCAAGAAAGACACTATCATCGAAAAAATAACACGTGATGGCAAAACCTATTTCAATATCAATAACTACGAAAAATTGCACGATCTGTTCGGACAATTATTAAGAGAAACCCAACGTATCAAGTCGGAAGGCGATTATAAAGCGGTCGAACATTTGGTAGAAACCTATGGAGTAAAAGTGGATCAAAAATTACACGCTGAAGTATTGAAACGCAACGAGCAATATCCATCACCGCCTTACAGCGGATTTGTGAATCCTGTTTTGCTGCCCGAAACGAATGACAAGGGGGAAATCACCTCTATGAAGGTGACACAACCAGAATCTTTCTCAAGTCAAATGTTGGATTACGGTAAAAACCACAGTTTCTTGAAAGCTGATAAATAGTCTTATTTTCAAAGCCAAAAAAAACCGGACATTGTTGATTAATGTTCGGTTTTTTTATTGACACTGAATTTTAATAACAGGAAATTGAGAATCAATAGCGAGATGATTAAAATAAGGGTGTTCATAGTCAAGGATTTCCCTATCATCTGAATATTTTTATTATGTCATCATTTGATTTTAAAAAAAATCAAATCTAAATTCATTACATAAAAACAAATTTAATCATGGTAATAAACAGAATAAAAGAGATAAAAGCAATCAGTACCCAAACGCTCCCTTTATAATATTTTCTATGAAGTTTCAGGTCTTTCCTATAAGTGTAAATCAATACAATGATAAAAACGATCAAGAATAAAATCGCAAAAATCAATTGACCTTTTGTAAACATATAACTATTTTTATGCAAAAATAAATAAAGCAAACATAAAACCTTCTTAAATCGGATTTTATATTATCCTTCAAAGTCCACTCAAAATGCCTCTGAAGTTATGTTTTTTTATCATCAACAATTACAATATATGTTTAAAAATGAAAACTAAAATTGAAGCCGTAAAGGCATTCCACACGGCGTTTAAAATAGGGCATCGCAACACACCAAAAGCCAATCTGGGAACCGAAAAGAATCTCTTACGTTATGAATTGATGCGCGAAGAAAACGACGAATATCTTGAAGCCGCAAACACTGATAATTTAGTGGAGGTTGCCGACGCTCTTGGCGATATGCTTTACATTCTATGCGGCACCATCATTGAACATGGACTGCAACATAAAATCGAAGAAGTTTTTGATGAAATACAGCGCAGTAACATGAGCAAATTGGGAGAAAACGGCGAACCAATATATAGAGAAGACGGTAAGGTGCTGAAAGGGCCAAACTATTTCAAGCCGGATATACTTAAAATATTGAATTCTTAAAGAAAAATCCATCAAGAAATTCCAATAATAAAAATTCCAAATTCCAATAGGTTCTTTATTGGAATTTGGAATTTATTTATTAGTCTTTTTAGTTTTGAACACTGCCTGCCCGTCCGTAGCATTTTTGCGAAGACGGGAACACTGATCCACTAAACAGAATACCTCCATCCATGCAAATCTTCCGAAAGATTATGCTGAATATTCAACATCTTATCCTTGAAAAAGGCGGCATAGGATTCTGTTTTTTGTTCCAATTCAAAGACTTCTCCTCCATGCTCAAAAGCAGATATCGGACTGATCACTGCAGCAGTTCCTGCTCCAAAAATCTCTTTTAATGAACCGTTTTTTGCTGCTTCCTTGATTTCTTTGACACTTACAGGTCGTACTTCAACCGCAACCTCATTGTCTTTTGCTAACTGTATGACACTTTTTCTTGTGACACCATCCAAAATACGATCATCTGTTGGTGCAGTCAATAAGGTATCATTGATCCTGAAAAATATGTTCATGGTCCCAGCTTCTTCCAAATATTCATGGCTGCTGGCATCCGTCCAGATGATTTGTTGAAAACCTTTGGCCTGTGCCAAGGAAGTTGGGTAAAATTGTGCCGCATAATTGCCTGCTGCTTTTGCAAACCCAACACCACCATTGGCGGAACGACTGTATGTTTCGGCGAACAACACTCGCACACCACCTGTATAATAGGCTTTGGCAGGTGAGCAAATGATTATAAAACGATACGTGCTTGCTGGCGACGCCGAAATGGCTGGTTCGGTAGCAATCACAAACGGGCGTATATATAAGGAGTTGCCTTTTCCGGATTTGATCCATTCGTTATCCAAACTCATTAAGGTGGTCAAACCTTCAAAGAAAAATTCTCTTGGAAATTCTGGAATTGCCAATCTC
>JBDSFP010000384.1:0-15760 GCA_039919415.1 Aquaticitalea sp.
ATAGTGATGCCTTTTAAAGATAAGGTATTTCGATTGGCAAAGCGATTGTTGGTTTCGAAGGAGGAAGCCGAGGACGCCACGCAAGAAATTCTGATGAAATTGTGGAACCATCAGGAAAAGATGGACGACTATAAAAATGTCGAAGCCTTTTCAATGACGATGACCAAGAATTTTTGTCTGGACCGATTAAAATCAAAACAGGCACAGAACTTAAAAATCGTTCACAGCAATTATCAGGATAACAGCACATCCTTACAAAAGCACATTGAACTGAAAGATAGCGTGGATTGGGTTTCAAAAATAATTGAAGCACTTCCAGAACAACAAAAAATAATATTGCAGTTACGGGATATCGAGCAATACGAATTTGAAGAAATTGCAGACATGCTGGAAATGAACCAAACTGCCATTCGTGTGGCTTTATCAAGAGCGAGAAAAACAATACGTGAAGAATTAACAAATAAACACAATTATGGTGTCAGATAATATAGAAAAGCTATTGGAAAAATACGACAATAGCGAAACAACACTTCAGGAAGAAGAACAATTGAGAGCTTATTTTTCTCAAGATGATGTGGCTCTACATTTGGAATCTTACAGAGTGATGTTTCAGTATTTTGCCAATACAAAGCAAGAGACTTTTACGAAAAAGGTTCCACTACAAGCAAAAAAACGCAGCTATATCTATCAATGGATTGCTGTTGCAGCTGTGATTGTGGTCATGTTCGGGTTTTTTACCCAGTTCAGTGGCAAGGAGCAAAAATCATTTGATGATTTGACAGATGAACAACTAATGGCTTACAACCACACCAAGGAAGCCTTTGACATGTTGTCTACAAAATTCAATCAAGGCGCTTCCAATGTTAGTGTATTGGGAGTTGTTGGCACACAATTTGACAAAGGTGTCGAAAAAGTAAACTATGTAAAGGTATTTTCACAGACTACCAATAAAATTTTAAAGAAACCCATTAAAAACAAATAAAAACAAGTAATTAAATAATTTAGAAATCATGAGAAAAATAGTAATCTTATTAGCAATTATCATTGCGCCAGTTTTGTCTTTCGGACAAGGAATTTTTGACAAGTATGAAGATATGGATGGAGTAACTTCGGTAGTCATTAACCAGAAAATGTTCAATATGTTGGCGAGCATCAATGTCAATCTGGACAATCCGGATGACCAAGCCTTTGTGGACATGGCCAAAAAAATCACTGGACTTAAAGTATTTACCACAGGAAGTGAAAAAACGTCTGCGGATATGAATTCCACAGTAAAAACTTATTTGGCAAGCACCAAATTGGAAGAATTGATGCGAATGAAAGATGGTAACCAAACCGTAAACTTTTATGTAAAGGAAGGCAGTGATGAAAACCATGTTAAGGAATTGTTGATGGTCATCAATGGTCTTAAGGAATTGACCAAAGGTGAGGATATTACCATCAACGGAAAAAAACGGGATTTTGAAACCGTGGTGTTGTCCTTGACAGGTGATATCGACTTGAGACAAATCTCAAAAATGACAGAAAAAATGAATGTTCCAGGTGGTGAGCAATTGAATAAGGCCAGTAAAGCCAAAAAACAATAGCAATGACCTCAATAATCAAATACATTGTAGTGTTGGTGATTTTGGTTGCAACTCTTTTCAGTTGCAACCAAAATCCATCCTTGCAGACTTATTTTGTCGACCATCAAGAAAAACCCAATTTTCTCTCAGTTGATTTGCCCATCACGATGTTGAAAATCGATGAAAATAAACTGACCAGCGACCAGAAAGATGCATACCATTCGGTTAAAAAATTGAATATGTTGGCCTATAAAACTGACAGCATTCATGAAATGGATTATAAAGCTGAATTATCAAAAGTAAAAGCCATTCTTGACGATAAAAAGTATGAGGAATTAATGCGTGGCGGCAACTCGACAGAAGGTAAATTCGTAATCAAATATGTTGGAAAAGATGATGATATTGATGAATTTATTGTTTTTGGAAGTGCCAATGACAAAGGATTTGCAGTGGTGAGAGTCTTGGGAAATAATATGGAACCCGATAAATTAATGACGCTCTCTTCAGTACTTGAAAGTGGAAATATGGACAGCTCGCAAGTTCAACAATTTGTGAATTTTTTCAAATAAATCTTAAAGAAAAAAATTAAAATACAAAATCACTCGGAATTCTTTTCGGGTGATTTTTTGTTTTCATCTTTAAACAGAACGAAGTAAATATTGGCTACCACAAAAGAAAAACATAAAAACAAAATCATTTTCACCATTATATTATCCAGCACCTCAAAAATGCCAGCCCCAAAAAACGCCATTACAATGAAAAAGGTGAACCAAAGCATGAATTGGTCGTTTGTCCAAAATTTTAGATTCATATTCCTGTATAATTGCTAGGTGTGATTTGTTTCAGTTCCGATTTAATGTCTTGTGAAACGTCCAGAGTTTCAATAAAATCAGACATCGTCTTTTGATTGATCTTTTCATTGGTTCTTGTCAGCCCTTTCAACGCTTCATAAGCATTTGGATAGCTTTCACGACGCAATATAGTTTGGATTGCCTCTGCTACCACAGCCCAATTGTTTTCCAAATCTTCGGCTAATTTAGATTCGTTCAAAACCAATTTGTTCAGGCCCTTCACAGTGGATTTAAAACCAATCAGTGTATGCGCAAACGGAACACCTACGTTACGAAGCACAGTACTATCAGTTAAATCGCGTTGCAAACGGGAGATTGGCAATTTTCCGGAAAGATATTCAAAGAAAGCATTGGCAACTCCCAAGTTCCCTTCACTGTTTTCAAAATCAATCGGATTCACTTTGTGCGGCATGGCAGAGCTCCCCACTTCGCCAGCTTTTATTTTCTGTTTGAAATATTCCATGGACACATAGGTCCAAATGTCCCGATCTAAATCAATCAAGATGTTGTTGATACGTTTCAAGGCATCAAACAAAGCAGCCATATGATCGTAGTGTTCAATTTGGGTGGTTGGAAACGAATGATGCAAGCCTAATCTTCCTTTTACAAAATTACTCCCAAAGGCTTTCCAGTCAATAGTTGGATAAGCGACTTTGTGTGCATTGAAATTTCCTGAAGCTCCACCAAATTTTGCCGCACTTGGAATGTCATTCAATAAATTGAATTGCTCTTCCAAACGAACCACAAATACTTCCAATTCTTTACCCAGACGAGTTGGGGTGGCTGGTTGACCATGTGTACGGGCAAGCATTGGAATGTTTTTCCATTTTTTGGAAAGCTCCTTGAGTTTATTAAGGATGATGGTATATTCACGAACATATATTTCATTCATAGCCTCCTTAATACTTAATGGTATGGCTGTATTGTTAATGTCTTGTGACGTCAACCCAAAATGGATAAATTCCTTGTATTTTTGAAGTTCTAAGTCATCAAAAACTTCCTTGATAAAATATTCCACTGCTTTAACATCGTGGTTTGTCACTTTTTCGATGTCCTTGATTTTTATTGCATCTTCGGTAGAAAAATCAATGTAAATTACTCTCAAAGTGTGAAATAAAGAGGTGTCAAAACTTGAAAGTTGCGGCAATGGCAATTCGCACAAGGCAATGAAATACTCAATTTCTACCCGAACCCTGTATTTTATCAGAGCTTCTTCTGAGAAATAGAGCGCCAGGTCGTTGACTTTATTCCGATAACGACCATCGATTGGAGAGATGGCATCAAGTGAGGTTATTGACATTTGGTTGCGTTTATTGACAAAAAGCAAAGATAGGAAAGAAAGTTAGAAGAGTGAAGCAGGAAGCCAGAAGTTTGAAGCTTAAAATCATTATATTATTATTCAAATTTAACATCATGAAACAGATCCTTTTTTCAGCAGTTTTACTTTTATCGCAAGCCATTAATTCGCAATCTTTTAAAAAATCGGAACCTTTCACACATACTTTTTCCATTGTTGCAAGGGATTTGGTGACAGGAGAAATGGGCGCAGCGGTACAAAGTCATTGGTTCAACGTTGCTTTTGTTGTCATCCATGCCGAAGCTGGTGTTGGAGCCGTTGCGACCCAATCTTTGACCAATCCAATCTATGGGACAAAAGGTCTGATTTTAATGAAACAAGGCCTGTTACCTCAAAAAGCTGTGGACGCCTTAATTGCAGATGACGAAGGCGAAAAGTTCAGACAGGTGGCTTTTATAAACGTGAAAGGCGAAGTTGCGACACATACAGGCAGTCTTTGTATCGACGAAGCATGACATCGACAAGGCAAGAATTTTTCTGTTCAAGCCAATATGATGCTTAACAATACGGTTTGGGACGCTATGGCCACAGCTTTTGAAACTACCAAAGGCACACTTAGTGAACGGATGTTGGCTGCTTTAAAAGCTGCCCAAGCCGAAAAAGGGGACATCAGGGGCATGCAAAGTGCTGCTATTTTGGTTGTAAAAAGTGAAGCCACTGGTAACTATTGGGAAGATACCATTATGGATTTAAGAGTGGAAGATAGCAAAGATCCCATTGCTGAATTGGAACGCTTGGTCAAAATCCATAAAGCGTATGATTTTATAAACAAGGGCGATTTAGCAATGGAAGTGGGGGATTCTAAAAAAGCCGAAGAATTATATCTTTGAGCACAAAAGATGTTTCCAAAGAATCTTGAAATGCAAAATTGGTACGCCATTAATCTGTTGAACAATAAAGAATATGAAAAAGCACATCCTATTTTGAAATCCATTTTCAAACAAGAACCCAATTGGAAAACACTGACTGCACGATTGGTAAAAAGAAAGTTACTGACCATTTCTGAAGATGAATTGAATAAAGTGATGGAACTTTAACGATTAAAGATTTCTGATTGTGGATTATTTACCGTGAAGGAACGACTATTTTTATTTTTTTAGACTGAAATCTGAAGACTGAAAACTTTTTTTCAGTAGTCAATCAATTTTATTATTTTTAAACACTAAAACCAATCTCAATGAACATTATAAAAAAGCTACTAATTTTTTTACTCATCATTTTTATCATTGCACAATTTTATGGTCCAGAAAAAAATGAAACAAGTCCAGCGACTTTTGATACATTTTTGGCAGATACCAAGCCGCCGAAGGATGTGAAATATGTATTGGTTGAAACTTGTTTTGACTGTCACAGCGATCACACCAGGTATCCATGGTATAACAAGATCACCCCTGTCAATTATTGGTTGGCTGACCATATTAAAGAAGGTAAAAAGCATTTCAATATCTCGCAATGGGATGATTATTCCACAAAGAAAAAAGATCACAGATTTAAAGATTTGATCGAGATGGTCGAGCAAAAAGACATGCCTTTGGAATCGTACACCTATATGCACAGTGAAGCCAAATTATCGGATGAGCAAATTACTGCCGTTGTGAAATGGGCAAAAGAAGTACGATTTCAATATAGTCTAGAACCCGAAGCGCAGTAGTTGGCAGTCGGTAATTACAAAAAAAACAAATTCCAAATTCCAAAAATAAGTCTGCACAAATTGGAATTTGGAATTTTTTTATTGGAATTTAGTTGTATGAAGTTCGATAAGTCATGAAAAAAAAACTACTCATCATCGGTCACGTCTGGCCTGAGCCCAACAGTTCTGCTGCTGGCAGTCGGATGATGCAGTTGATAGTAGCATTTCAAAAAGAAGATTACGACATAATATTTGCAAGTGCTTGTGCCAAAAGTGGGAATGCCTTCGATCTTTCAACGCTGGGAATCAAACAAATCCCCATCGAATTGAATGCTTCCAGTTTTGATGAGTTCATTAAAAATTTAAATCCTGATAGTGTCGTATTCGACCGCTTCATGACCGAAGAGCAATTCGGTTGGAGAGTATCGGAACACTGTCCAAATGCTTTGCGAATTCTCGACACAGAAGATTTGCATTGTCTGCGAAAAGGTCGGCAGAAAGCATTCAAAGATGGAAAACCTTTTGACACTTCCTATCTTTTCAATGATACTGCAAAGCGCGAAATTGCCAGTATTTACAGATGTGATTTGAGTCTGATAATTTCCGAAGCTGAAATGGGAATTCTAAAACTCCAATTTAAAGTTGACGAATCCCTTTTGTTCTATTTGCCATTTCAATTGGAAAAACTTTCCGCTGAAAGCATTCAAAAGTTGCCAAGTTTTGAAGAACGAACAAACTTCATCTCTATTGGAAATTTTCTACACGAGCCCAATTACGATGCCATTTTATATCTAAAGGAAACCATTTGGCCGCTTATTCGAAAGCAACTTCCGAAAGCTGAATTGTATAATTATGGTGCTTATTCCTCTGAAAAAGTGAATCAATTGCATAGTGAAAAAGAAGGTTTTATGATTCGTGGATTTGCTAGCGATGTCAATAAAGTTATGAAAAACGCCAAAGTCTGTTTGGCACCATTACGTTTTGGAGCAGGTTTAAAAGGAAAGTTGATTGACGCCATGACCAATGGAACGCCATGTATTATGACTTCCATCGCTGCCGAAGGTATGTTTCATTTGCTTCAACTTAACGGATTTGTAGAAGATAGTCCTACAAATTTCGCCGATAAAGCGGTAGAACTTTATCAAAATGAATTCCTTTGGAAGGAAAAACAACAAAACGGTTTTAAGATTATCAACGAACGTTTTCAAAAATCCGAATTTCAAAGTGAGCTTTTTGAAGGATTAAAAAATTTAAAAGAAAATTTAAATGATAGACTTCTCCATAATTTCACAGGACAACTTTTAATGCATCACTCGATGCAAAGCACCAAATATATGGGCAAATGGATAGAGGCGAAGAACAGGTAATGTGGATGTTAAGCCATAACCTCATTCCTCTTTATTTTCCTGTATGTGAAGCTATTGAATATATTGCGTTTTGCAAAACGAGTCAATTTATCAGATTGATAAAACTTAATAAATAAGGCCTTATCAACCCCAAAAAACTCATAAGTATTTCCGTCTAAAAAGGTCAGTTCCAAAACCAAACCTTTATGTTGCCAATCGATAATTGGTGAAGCTGTCGTCTCGTTAAATTCCTCCAAGTTGCTAGCTTTTGTTTCTGGCGCAATGCTGACCAAAAAATGATAGCCGTCAATAATCTGTCTGCTTTTTAATTCTGCTTCAATTGCTTTTTCATCACCAGATTGGAACTTGTCAGGATGCCATTCTTTAACCAACTCTCTGTAAGTAGATTTTAGGGCCTTAAGGTCAATATTGTTTTCGACGTTAAATAGCTTTTTATATTCATTAATTCGTTTCATGGTGATGCTTTTTTTGAAGCTGCAAAAATACACTTTTTAATGTCTTGAAATTGAATTGTTTTTTATAAATATTTTATTCATTCCACAGGCTTCTTTTTTATAGCTTTGCTGCCTTAAAATTACCTTATGATTTCAGTTGATAACTTGGCAGTAGAGTTTGGTGGCCAAACCTTGTTCAGTGATGTATCTTTTACCATAAATCCCAACGATAAAATCGCCTTGATGGGCAAGAATGGTGCGAGAAAATCCACGATGATGAAGATTATTGCTGGCGAACAGAAAGCTTCTCGTGGCACTGTCCGTTTTCCAAAAGATGCCATTATTGCCTACTTGCCACAACATTTGTTGACTGAAGATAATTGTACCGTTTTTGAAGAAGCATCCAAGGCCTTTGCACATATTTTCGCGATGCGAGATGAGATGGAAGACTTGAACAAGCAATTGGAAACCAGAACTGATTATGAATCGGATGACTATATGAACATCATCACGAAGGTTTCGGATTTAGGTGAAAAATATTATGCACTTGAAGATATCAATTACGATGCTGAAGTTGAAAAAGCATTGGCTGGACTCGGATTTAAACGAAACGATTTTACTAGACAGACCAGTGAATTCAGCGGTGGTTTTCGTATGCGGATTGAATTGGCAAAAATCCTTTTACAAAAACCGGATTTGATCCTGCTCGATGAGCCTACCAACCATATAGATATCGAATCGGTCATTTGGTTGGAGGATTTTCTATTGAATAAAGCAAATGCTGTGATGGTCATTTCTCACGATAAAGCCTTTATTGATAACATCACCAACAGAACTATTGAAGTGACCATGGGAAGGATTTATGATTATAAAGCCAACTATTCCCATTATCTGCAATTACGAGAAGATAGACGTTCACATCAAATTAAAGCTTACAACGAACAGCAAAGATTCATTGCTGACACTACGGCATTTATTGAACGTTTTAAAGGTACTTACTCAAAAACCAATCAAGTGAATTCCAGGGAAAAAATGCTAGAAAAGTTGGAAACAATTGATATTGATGAAATCGATACGTCAGCATTAAAACTCCGTTTTCCTCCAGCCCAGCGTTCTGGTGACTATCCTGTGACGGTGAAGGATCTATCCAAATCCTATGGTGATCTCGTGGTATTTAAGACGGCAAACATGTCCATCTTTCGTGGCGAAAAAGTATCTTTTGTTGGACGAAATGGCGAGGGAAAATCCACGATGATTAAAGCCATAATGGGCGAGATTGACGTGGATGGACATTGTGCTTTGGGCCATAATGTAAAGGTTGGGTATTTTGCGCAAAACCAAGCGTCATTGTTGGATGAAGGTTTGACGATTTTCCAAACGGTTGATGAAGTTGCACAAGGCGATATCAGAACGCAGATCAAAAATATTCTTGGTCGTTTTATGTTTAAAGGCGATGACATCGATAAAAAAGTGAGCATGCTTTCTGGAGGAGAAAAAACACGTTTGGCAATGGTAAAATTGTTGTTGGAACCAGTTAATCTATTGATTCTAGACGAACCTACCAATCATCTGGATTTGAAGTCAAAGGATGTGCTGAAAGAAGCACTATTGGATTTTGATGGAACACTGATTTTAGTCTCTCACGACAGGGATTTTTTGCAAGGCCTTTCCCAAAAAGTATTTGAATTTAAAGACCAACGTGTCATCGAGCATTTTGAAACGATAGATGATTTTTTGGTAAGAAACAGAATCGAGAATTTGAAAGAGATTGAATTGAAGAAATAGAATGTTTTGCTTTTTCATAAAAATAGAGAACTTCATTTGGTCTGATGTGCAACATTAAAACTATTTCATATAATTCGAGTGAAATGCAAGGCCAAAAATCAGGATAAAAAAAAATGTCAACTAATCATTTTTTTTATTCAATAATGTAAAGTATATTTGTCATATAGTAAAAATATTTTGTCTAAATAATAAATATATTTGTCATGAGTTTAAAAAATGTAGAAAAATGTGAGCATACCAAATTGGAATTGTTTTTGAGTAAAGTACAGTTACCTTATTCTTATAAAAAAGTAGGTTTTATAATTGTTGTTTTGAGTTTTATAGCCATAATTGGTAATAAGTTTATTGATATAGTTCCACCTTGGCTTGTGTCAGGATTTAAACACGCAATGCTTATAGGCTTACTGATTGTATCATTATCCAAAGAGAAGATAGAGGATGAGTTGATTGAAAGTTTGCGCTCCAAATCGTATGCTTTGGCGTTTATCATTGGTGTTGGTTATTCCTTGTTGCAACCCTTGGCAAATTTTGGAGTCGATTTGATTTTAGGAAAACAGAATGGCTCAGATCAGATAGGTTATATTCAAGTACTTTTATTCATGTTGCTCATTCAAGTTGGTTTTTTTGAAGTTTTAAAACGCAACCGATAATGGAAAACACAATCAAAGTAGAACGCGCCATTTTGAATCTGACCCAAGACGAGCTGGCTCAAAAAATTGGTGTATCACGACAGACCATCAATTCTATTGAAGCGAATAGATATGTACCATCAACGGTTTTGGCTTTAAAACTATCAGCTCTATTCGAGAAATCTGTGAATGATTTTTTTAAATTGAGTGTTAATGATTAAACTAGCTATATTAATTTTAGTATGTATTATTGATTCTGTTCTATCAATGCTCCAAAGGTTTTCATCCCAACCGTCGCACTTTCAGCAATCACTTGCAAATTCCCTTTGCTTTCCATGGCAGGTTTTGGGTCAATAAAATAAGTTGGTGTGCCATGTGGCACATAGTGCATCAAACTGGCCGCTGGATAGACTTGCATGGAGGTGCCAATAATCAAAAGTATATTCGCAGTTTCACAGATTTCCATCGCCTTTTCAATCATTGGCACTGCTTCGCCAAACCAAACCACATGTGGTCGCAATTGATGGCCTTGTTGACATTTGTCCCCGATTTTAATATCGTTCTCGCAATCAAAAAAGGTAGATTCATCCACCACATTTCTCGATTTCATCAATTCGCCATGTAGATGGATCACGTTGGAACTTCCAGCGCGTTCGTGCAGATCGTCCACATTTTGGGTGATGATACTTACTTTATAGTTGTTTTCAAGTGTTGCCAAATCGAAATGGGCAGAATTTGGTTCGACTCCCAATAATTGTCTCCGGCGTTGATTATAGAATTCCAAAACCAATTCCGGATTCGCTCGAAATCCTTCGGGAGTCGCGACGTCCATCACGTTATGGCCTTCCCAAAGTCCGTCAGAATCGCGAAAGGTTTTGAGGCCACTTTCGGCACTTATTCCTGCGCCTGATAATACAACAATGTGTTTCATGTTTCTAATTTACCAATTAAAAATTATATTTGAGGCTATGATGGATTTAAAACTTTTGGAACATTTGGAAAGCTTTCTTACAGAATCGCGAAGAGAAACTTTTTCTAAAGTCCTTTCACAACGCACCAAGCATTTTACGGTCGCCACAGAAGATGTTTATCAGTTGCACAATACCAGCGCTGTCATCAGAAGTTGTGATGTTTTTGGCATTCAGGAAGTGCATATCATCGAAGAGCGAAACAGCAAACGTATCGATAGGGAAATAGCCATGGGTGCCCAAAAATGGGTGGATCTGAACCGTTATCATTCGTCAAAAGAGTGTATCTCAGATTTAAAATCGAATGGGTATCAAATCGTGGCCGCCACACCACACCACAATGATTGTTTGTTGGAGGATTTTGATATTACCAAGAAATCGTGTTTTTTCTTTGGAAGGGAACACGAAGGATTATCTGAAGAAGTACTTGAAGCTGCCGATTTCTTTTTAAAAATTCCAATGGTTGGTTTTACCGAAAGCTTGAATATTTCGGTTTCCGCAGCCATCATCTTACAATATTTGGCTGGTAAATTGCGTAAATCGGACGTAGATTGGCATCTGTCTCATGAGGAACAACTTCAAAAACGAATGGATTGGATTAAAAGATCGGTTAAAAGTTATGATCAAATTGTGGAACGCTTTTATCAGAATCAAAAATAATCATTAAATTTAGGCTATTCAATTGTTGCAATAATACTCTAAAATCATGGTGACTTTTGTTTACGTTTTTATCGTAATTGTTGGATTTCTTGTGCTATTGGCGTTTTTGGTTCCAAAAGCATATCATGTCAAACGCAGTGTTGTGGTTCATAAATCACTTCCTGAAGTTTTCAATTATCTAAAATTCATAAGAAACCAAGATTATTGGTCCCCTTGGAAAATGAAAGATCCCAATATGAAGCAAGAATCTTTTGGTTCGGACGGGCAAGTTGGTTTTATCAATAAATGGGAAGGCAATAAAGAAGTTGGTTCGGGAGAACAGGAATTGACGGGATTAATTGAAAATGATGTTGTTGAAAGTCAGTTGCGTTTTTTTAAACCTTGGAAATCGGTATCCGACGCATATCTCAAAGTCCTTAAGTATGATGAAAACAATACAGAAGTTATCTGGGGCTTTTCAGGTGTCAATAAAGTTCCAGCAAACATTTTCATGCTCTTTTTTAACATGGACAAAGTCGTCGGTAAGGATTTTGAGGAAGGATTGGCCAGTTTGAAAATTATTCTTGATGAGAAAAATAAAGAATAAAGAAAATAGAATTAATTTTCACTTTAAAAAAAACAAAAAACAAAAAACAAAAAACAAGAGATTACGTTAAATTATTATTGCCGCGGCAGTTTAGAGGTGACTAAAAAATAAACATGAAAAACATAAACATAGACGACTTTAAAGTCACAGAACCCATTGACTTAAAAACCCTTGAAACATCCTATAAAATGGATGCTGACAATCAAAAACTTAAAAAGGAATTGAAAGATCTCAGGGTAAAGCTTGGCAAACTTCAGGATATCATGTATGCTCACGGCAAGTACGCTGTGTTGGTCTGTCTGCAAGGGATGGATACTGCAGGAAAAGATAGTCTCATACGTGAGGTTTTTAAAGATTTTAATATGCGTGGAGTGGTAGTTAACAGTTTTAAGGTGCCAACGGAATTGGAATTGAAGCATGATTTTTTATGGCGACATTACATTGTGTTGCCGGCAAGGGGAAAATTTGGCGTGTTCAACCGTACACATTATGAAAATGTTTTGGTAACACGCGTTCATCCAGGTTATATTTTAGGTGAAAACCTTCCCACTATAAATTCGGTAGATGATATCAATGAAGCTTTTTGGGAACAACGTTTTGAGGAAATAAATAATTTTGAAAAACATCTCGCCGAAAATGGAACGATCATTTTTAAATTTTTCTTGAATCTTTCAAAGGAAGAACAACGCCATAGGTTGCTACGCCGTTTGAAAAAGAAAGAAAAGAATTGGAAATTTTCTCCTGCAGATTTAAAAGAACGCGAGCTATGGATTAAATATATGGACTGTTATGAGGAAGCAATCAACAAAACCTCAAAGTTCCACTCGCCTTGGTTTGCGATTCCTTCGGATGATAAAAAAACATCCAGATATCTTGTTGCAAAAATTATGTTGGATACCTTAAAAACCTATAAAGATATCAAAGAACCAGACCTCGATGACGACATTAAGGCAAATTTGGAAATGTACAAAAAACAGCTTGAGAGTGAATAATTCAGCCTTTTCAGCACCGAAAGTTGGGGATTAAAACCTCAATGTTTTAGTTAAAAAAGTTATAAAGTTATTTATGGTTTCGACTTAAAAACCAGCAACTTAACATCTTCTAGAAATATCATTGTTTTTTTTAACTAAGGATTTCTATGCCACGGTGGTATATTTATGATTTCATTTAAAGTGGATGTCTTTTGGAAATAGTATCTTTAGATTCTAAATAAACTAAATTTTTCATGAAACAATTTATTCTTATCATTTGCATTTTCATCTCCTTTCAACTATCGGCACAATCGGATGCCGACATCCTCAAAAAAATCTATACAATTTCCCTTACCAATGGCAAAAGCTACGAATGGCTAGACCATTTGTCCAACCAGATTGGGTCGCGTCTTTCTGGGTCTTTGGGAGCAGAACAGGCTGTAGAATACACAAAAAACGAGTTGGACAAATTGGGTTTTGACAAGGTGTGGTTGCAGCCAGTAATGGTACCAAAGTGGGTGAGGGGAGCACCTGAATATGCTTATATCGAAACCTCGCCAGGAAAAACCATATCTGTAAACATTTGTGCTCTAGGTGGTTCGGTCGCCACTCCAAATGCTGGAATTAAAGCCAATGTTATCGAGGTTCATGGTTTGGATGAGTTGGCAGCTCTTGGAAAAGAACAAATTGAAGGCAAAATCGTGTTTTTCAACCGGCCAATGCAAGCTGATTTATTAAACACGTTTGACGCTTATGGAGGTTGTGTGGACCAGCGAGGAGGAGGAGCCAAGGAAGCTTCAAAATATGGAGCAATTGGTGTCATCGTGCGCTCCATGAATTTGCGATTGGACGATTTCCCACATACAGGCGCGATGGGTTATGGTGATATTCCAAGTTCACAATTCATACCCGCGGCAGCCATCAGCACCAATGATGCCGAGGTGTTGAGTGGTTTGTTGAAGTTGAACAAGGATACGAAATTGTTCTTTAGACAAAATTGCCAACAATTAAAGGATGTGCAATCCTATAATGTGATAGGTGAAATCACAGGCTCTGAATTCCCGAATGAATATATGGTCGTCGGTGGCCATCTCGATTCGTGGGATTTGGGTGATGGTTCGCAAGATGACGGAGCAGGTGTGGTGCAGTCAATGGATGTTTTGAGAATCTTGAAGGACATTGGTATCAAACCAAAACACACGCTTCGAGTCGTTCTTTTCATGAATGAGGAAAATGGAACTAAAGGAGGACTTAAATACGCAGAGGAAGCCAAAACTAAAGGTGAAAACCATATTTTTGCTTTGGAAAGTGATAATGGCGGATTTTCTCCAAGAGGATTTTCATTGCAGGCCAATGATAATTTTTATAAGAAAGTTGAACCATGGAAACCGCTTTTTGAACCTTATCTTATCCATATTTTTGCTGAAGGTCATGGCGGTTCCGATATTGGACCGCTCAAAAATGATTCCAATATATTGGCTGGATTGCGACCGGATTCGCAACGCTATTTCGATTATCATCATGCCAAGAATGACACCTTTGATGCCGTTGATAAACGCGAACTGGAATTGGGTGCGGCAACAATGGCTTCGATGATTTACTTGGTTGACAAATATGGAATCAACTAATTGAGCATTCAAAAAAAAAAGAATTAATCTAAAGTATGAAACACTCTGTCTTATTTCTCATAATTACAATTTCTATAAATGCTGTTTCGCAAAATAAAGAGATGCTTTCTTATCACGAGCTCCCTGAATATCCAGAAACTTTTACGGCAGGTACCGTTGCAGCTCGTATGATTGACGCACTGGGGTTTCGCTATTATTGGGCAACCGATGGACTGACGGAAAGTGATTTGGAATATCAACCCAACGAAGATGTGCGTTCTACAAGTGAAACGGTTGATCATGTCCTGAATTTGTCCTTTGTAATCGTCAATGCGACGTTGAAGCAGGCTAATGGAAGCAATGACATTTCCCTATTGAGTTTTGAAGAAAAACGTCAACAAACCCTTGTCAACCTTAAAACAGCCTCGGATATTTTAAGAACAAGCGATGATATCTCGCAGTTCAAGATATTGTTTGGAAAAAGCCAATTTCCTTTTTGGAACCAAATCAATGGCCCAGTTGCTGATGCCATTTGGCATTGCGGACAGATTGCGTCGTTCCGGAGAAGTTCAGGCAACCCCATCAATCCTAAAATTGATCATTTTAATGGGACTGTGAAGGACTGATTTCTTGTGTTAAGTGAGTGTTAAAATAAAATAATAAACGGCAGCCAAAAGTAAAATCATCAATCCGATGCCGAGCAATCGGATGGCATTTTTGACATTGCCAAATTTCCAAGCGGCAATTTTTGAAATGATAAAAATCTGTTCTCCCAATTGTCCGAAGAGTTGCTCTTCATGAACACTGACCTCGTAAAACTTTTTTGAAAACTCTTTTATAGTTCCGAATTTGGAGATGATGTCGCCAAAAAAGAAGACGTTTTTATCATAACTGCCTTCAATCCGTGGAATAAAACAGCGAACACAAAAAAAGATGGAACCAGCTACGCAACAAAACCAAATTCCAATCAATACATAAAATAGGAGCGCATTGTGCACCGCCAATAAAATTGTGCCCATACTTTGGAACACGAAATTCAACAAAATGCCGTAAAACGACAAAATCAAACCCGCCTTGAGTTCAGAGGCTTTGATAAGGCTCGAAATGTATTGGATGCTTCCCCAATAATGGTCAACGAGCTCTTCGGTATGGGCGTTTTTTATGTAAGGTCTTGAGGATTCTTCTTCGGGTAAATTTGGTTCTTCCATGATGGTATATTTTTAAATAGATTCAGTATTTTTTTCTATTGGCAGAGGTTTGCCAAAGAACAAAAATATATAATACTTCCATTTAATTATTTGCATGATTTTTTAAATATCAACAAAACGAGATACTGATTGTTAATCGAAT
>JBDSFP010000466.1:0-2849 GCA_039919415.1 Aquaticitalea sp.
CATATAGGCTCTAACAATTTGCCAACCAATATATTGCCCCAAACGTCCCGGTGATTGATTGTCCAAATCCAGATAAAACTTTGAAAAAGGAGCGTCCGCAATAAACCGGCTGGGCAAATCCCGGTCGGTGCTATAGAGCAATTCACGTTCAATAAAATAACTCCAAACTTCTTCTTCATTGGCTGCAGCCCAATCCAATTGCTCTTGGGTATAGCCTATTTTTTCAGCATCCGATTTATTGGGAAGCATCGCATCCTTAAAATAAAGTACTTTTCCGTAATAAATCATTTCGTCCAGCAACGTTTTTCTTTGGGATTGGAAGATGTATTTATCAGCGTAATCTGAGGCAACATCCACGATGATTTCCGATTTGTTCATGTTTTGGGCAATGTATCTTGGAATGTCGGCATAAAAATTATGGTCGGACCCCAAATAAGTATCCAAAGCAATAATCAGAAGGGAATCCGTTACAATGGTCTTGTTTCTATAATCCACATAAGAAGTTATGGTAATGACACGAGGTTCAGAAAACGATGTGTCATAATATTTTAAATGCTGAAATAATCCGCGAAGTTCCATATGGATATCGTCAAAATCAGCAAAGGTTTTTTTAACTTCAGAAGATAATTCCTGTTGCAAGGTATCATTCATTTGTTGCACCCACAGCGAATCTGGAATGCGCTCTGAAAACAAAAAGTGAAAGGTTGCTTTCAATTTTGGCAAATCATCTGAAGTCGCATTTGCAAAAGCCAAATCGACACGCTCTACGTTGACCTTGATATCGATTTTGGAGATTTCGGTTTCCAGCTCACTTTCTTGCTTACATGAGAAAAAAAATGTCAGAATCAGTAAAACAAAACCTATCTTTTTCATACTTGAAATTATAGAAAACTTAAACGCCATTAATTTTTATTAATTACGTGATTGCTCTATTTTTGTGGTGCAAAGATACTATTCTTTACGATAAACGAACAACACTTATGAAGACCGAAAAAGTTGTAGCTCACATTGTAAATTGGCTCAAGGATTATGCCGTCAATGCCAAAGTCAATGGATTTGTCATCGGGATTTCGGGAGGTATTGATTCAGCGGTCACCTCAACTTTATGCGCTAAAACAGGTTTGAAAGTAATTTGCGTTGAAATGCCAATTCATCAGCCTTCGAGTCATGTAAGTAGAGGTCAGGAACATATTGCGCAGCTCAAAAATCGATTTGAAAATGTTGAGGACAAGCTTGTAGATCTGACACCGGTTTTTGAGGAATTTAAAACCGAAGTTACTTTGGATGGCACCCAAGCAACGGTAGACATGGCTCTTGCCAATACGAGAGCCCGTTTGCGAATGACAACCTTATATTACCATGCAGGATTATATGGATTGCTAGTAGCTGGAACCGGAAATAAAGTGGAGGATTTTGGCGTGGGTTTTTATACCAAATACGGCGATGGTGGTGTCGATTTAAGTCCAATTGCAGATTTGATGAAATCGCAAGTTTATAAGCTTGGTGAGTTTTTGAATATTCCTGATTCCATCATGAAAGCAGCACCAAGCGATGGTCTATTTGGCGATGCCAGAAGTGATGAAGACCAGCTTGGGGCTTCCTATCCCGAACTGGAATGGGCCATGGAACAGAAAGCGAAAGGCAAGGAAGCCACTGATTTTGAAGGACGGGAACGTCAGGTATTTGAATTATTTATACGCTTCAACGGAAACAACCAACACAAGATGAATCCGATACCTGTTTGCACAATCCCAAACGATTTAAAATAATTGTTGAGATTTCGATAGGATGTAGAACACTCTATTTGTTTTTTTAGTACTTTAGCATTGCAGATCTCCACAAATTTAGAATTTAAAAATATTAAGTTCGCCCTCTTTTGTTATAACTAACTAACAAAATAAATTATCATGATTAAGGTATTAGTTGTGGATTATCATCCTATTGTAAGAACTGGCCTAAAACTTCTCTTTGAAACCAATCCAGATATGGAAGTGGTCGGAACTTTGGGCAGTGGCATCGAGATTTTTGAATTCATTAGACGGCATCCAGTAGATATCATCCTTTCGGAAATTGATCTACCGGAATTGAATGGCATCACCGCACTTCGAGCCATCAAAAAGGAGCATCAGAAAGTAAAGGTCATTATGTTCAGTTCCCAACCGGAAGAAATTTATGCCATCAGTACCATTAAGGCTGGTGCGTCTGGATATCTTCACAAATCGGTCTCGACCGATACCATTAAAGAAGCTGTTATAAAAGTTCATGAGGGCGGCATTTACTTGAGTGAGCCTATGTCTAAACATTTGAATTTTAACGACACCAAAAACAAAAAAAGCAAACTTTTCAAGAAACTGTCCACTCGCGAAGTTGAAGTGCTGAAACTGTTATCCACAGGAAAGAAAAATAAGGAAATAGCCCATGAGCTCGACATCAATGAGAAAACAGTCAGTACCTACAAAGCCCGTCTGTTCAAAAAGCTGAATGTTACCAACTTGGTCGATCTCATCCATCAGGCAAAACACAAAGAATTGGCTTAAGGTTTACTACCGACCACTTTTCCCAGTTTTTTTGACAGCAAGGTTTTCAATCTTAAATAATCCCTAATATCTTCCATGATTGGTAGCGTGTTGACTTCTGGCTGGGCGGTTTCATTTTGATATTCCACTACTTTTTGGTCTATCAGAAAACAGCGCAAACTTAAAATCGTCTGTGTGACCAATTGCGAAATTGTTTCTTTCTTTTCCTTGGGAATGATTTGATTGCGTTGCCAATCATGCAATCTGTAACGTTCATCGTTCATCAATATCGTAGTCACTTCATTCGCCATATCTTGGTTCAGTTTCGCGATA
>JBDSFP010000489.1:0-6391 GCA_039919415.1 Aquaticitalea sp.
ATTTGTAAAAACCATAAAGATATTTGCTTTTCGAAAACGTTTTCGACGATATTATGCTTATTTTTGAGACGTTTATTTTTTTTTCTGATTTAAAACATTAAATTCGTAAATTGTTAACCTTATGTTAACAACATCCGTACTCTTTATCTTTCTAAACAATTAACTAACTCAAATATGAAAAACAAATTATTTAAAAATTTAATGCTCCCTTGCTTTTTATTTCTTGGAGGTATTATTTACGCTCAATCCGTAAGCGGTGTGGTGTCTGATGCATCAGGTCCAATAGCTGGTGTAAATGTATTGGTCAAAGGGACGACCAACGGCTCCCAGACTGATTTTGATGGATTGTATTCATTGAACAATGTGCCTCAAGACGCTGTTTTGTCATTTAGCTATGTTGGTTTTAAAACGCAAGAGGTTTCGGTAAACGGCCAGAGCACCATCAACATTACCATGCTCGAGGATACAGCATTGCTCGACGAAGTAGTGGTTATCGGATATGGCACAACTACCATCAAGGATGCCACAGGCTCTGTGACTGCGGTAACTGCCGACCAATTTAATGGTGGTGTTATCTCATCTCCAGAACAATTGATACAAGGTAAAGCAGCTGGGGTGCAGATCAGTTCTTCAAGTGGTGAACCTGGTGCAGGAATTGCTGTTCGTATTCGTGGTACTGCTTCTGTTAGGTCTAACAACAATCCCTTGTTTGTCGTTGACGGGATTCCCCTTTCTGATGGTGGAACTCCGGGAGGTGCTGATTTAGGAGCAAGTGGTAGTTCAGCAAAAAATCCATTGAGCTTCTTAAATCCTAATGATATTGAAAGTATGACCATTTTAAAAGATGCATCTGCAACCGCAATCTATGGTTCTAGGGGTGCAAACGGAGTTATTATCATTACTACAAAATCTGGTAAAAAAGGAACTGGTGGTGTTTTTGAATTTACATCAAATCAAAGTCGCTCATCTGTGGCCAAAACATATGATTTATTGAATCGTAACCAATATCTAGGAGCAATTGCCCAATATGGTGGTGATGTAAATGCCGTGGATTTTCATTCCGACACAAATTGGCAAAATGTTATTTTTAGGGATGTAATCAGTACTAATAATTCTTTATCCTATGCCAATAATTACGGACCAGGATTTGTCAGGGCTTCTTTCAGTTATGGAAAACAATTAGGGGTCATCGAAAACTCTTCCCAAGAGAGAATTACAGGAAGGATTAATGGATCTCACAAATTTTTTGATGAAAAATTGAAAATTGATGCAAATGTATCTTATTCTCGGGTCAACGATGAATCGCCTTTTGTAACCAATGGTGCTGGATCACAGGGAGATTTGTTGGGGGCAACCTATTTTGCCAATCCTACATGGCCTAACGATCCTGGATTTACCAGTGGAGATGGAAAATATAATCCAAGGCAGTTGCTTGATTTCTATCAGGATTTGTCAAATACCGATAGAGTGCTTTTAAATGGGTCTGCTGAATATTCCATTGTGGAAAGTCTAAAAGCAAAAGTGAATCTAGGTTACGACGAATCTACGGCTGATCGGTCACAAATTTTAACCTCTCAAGTTGATGGTTTTAACAATGGCACACCAGGCAATGGCCGTGGCGCATTACAATCGGTCAATGTGAAAAACCAATTGATGGACCTTACCTTGACTTACAATAAAGACTTTGGGAATTCAAATCTGGAAGCATTAGTGGGCTACTCCTATCAAAGTTTTCAAAACTATGGAACTACTATCAATGGATTTGGACTGAACTCCAGAGATTTTAATGATGCGGTATCAAATCTGAGAAATTCTGCAAATCTCATCGATAATGCGATAGATGTGCCCTATCAACAATTTGGTTATGGTCCAAATGGACTTTTTATTAACCAAATCGTTCCAGATATCAATAGCAATGTGTCAGTTCCCACACCAAGTGGCATATTAGTTAAATCAATAACAGGGGATACCTATAACAACACAGATGAATTGCAATCTTATTTCACACGTTTGAATTATAAAATTGCAGATAAATATTTATTTACCTTTACGTTACGTGCTGATGGTTCTACCCGTTTTGGGCCTAACAATCAATACGGTTACTTCCCTTCTGGAGCTTTCGCATGGAAATTGCAAGATGAAGATTTTATTCCAGAAACATTTTCCACTCTTAAATTGCGTTTAGGGTATGGTATTACTGGTAACCAGGATGGTCTAGGATATGGAAATTTTACACCAAGACAGCGTTTTGGTGGTCTTGGTATCGGAAATGGTGGTGAGGTCAATCCAAATGGTTCTGGTTTCGTAGCGTTTGCCAATCCAGATTTGAAATGGGAAGAAACGGCTCAAGCAGGAATTGGTTTTGATTTTGGTTTTTTCAATGATCGTTTGAATGGATCTATTGATGTCTATCACAAAAAGACCAAGGATTTATTATTACAACAAGAAACAGCACAACCTTCTCCTGTACCTTTTGTATTTTCAAATTTGCCTGCTAAAGTCATCAATAAAGGTATTGAGTTTGCCCTTAACTACGATGTTATCCAGCAGGACGACATCACCTGGAACGTAGGTTTTAATATATCTTACAATAAAAATGAAGTTCAGGATTTTGATGGCTTGATTCAAACGGGTAGCATAAGTGGAAATGGATTGACTGGAGCCTATGCACAATTATTGGCGGAAGGTCATCCACTATTTTCTTTTTACTTACGAGAATTCGGAGGTTTTGATGCAAATGGTATTTCCATTTATCCCAATGGTGATAAACAAGAGTTTGTTGGTAAAAGTGCCCTGCCAGATTATATTGTCGGTATTTCTACAAGTTTATCATACAAACGGTTTGATTTCAACGCCTTTTTGGCGGGACAATATGGACAGTATGTCTATAATAATACAGCAAACGCCTTCTTTACAGCAGGAGTTATAAATTCAGGACAGAATGTTACTGTCGATGTATTGACCAACGGGGAATCTGCTGCAAATGCGCCCGATGTATCTACCCGATTCTTGGAAAAGGGTGATTTCTTGAGATTACAGAATGTATCTGTAGGCTATAATTTGCCTTTTGAAGGGGCTGGTTTCTTTAAAACGATGCGTTTTTCATTGACAGGACAGAACCTTTTTGTGATTACTCCTTATTCGGGATTAGACCCTGAGGTGGATGTTCCAAAAGGGTTTAATAATATTCCGTCCGCAGGAATTGATTATACCAGTTATCCAAGGGCAAAAACCTATACTTTCGGTATTAATGCAACTTTTTAAAAAATATATGAAAATGAAAAAAACAATGAAATGGCTAGTGTTATCAGTTCTTTTTGCTGGACTTAGCTGTACAAATTTACAAATTGAACCGACAGACTCGAATTTTACCACCTTGTCGGGCGAATTTACCGGAGTAGATCCCGCGGCATCCTTGGATGGGTTATATAACGCTGTAAGGGGTCAGCTTGAAGATCAAGCTAATTTTTACGCCTTAACTGAAATATCTTCTGATGAATTGGTAGTACCGACACGAGGAACCGATTGGGGAGATAATGGCGTGTGGCGTAACCTACATGACCATAACTGGGATGCGACCCATTCTTTTATTAAGAATACGTGGAACAATTTAAACCAAAACGTCTACAATGCAACCTTGATTATTGATTCTAGAAGTAATCCTTCGGCACAGCAAATTGCTGAAGCAAAATTTTTGAGAGCCTTCAATACCTATTGGCTGACAGATTTTTATGGTCAGGCACCATTCAGGAGTCCTGACGAAGGAGCCGATGTAAATCCTACTGTCAAAACTAGGGCGGAAGCATTTGATTTTGCCGTTCAGGACTTAACTGAAGCGATTCCAGATCTACCGACTGTGGGTCCGAGTATGGCACTGAATAAGGCATCAAAGGCCTCTGCGAGATTTTTGTTGGCAAAATTATATCTTAACAAATTTGTCTTTCTTGCAACTTCTCCCGATGCTTCGGATATGAATAAGGTCATTGAAAATGTGGACGCAATCGCCGCTGATGGCTTTGGTTTGCAAGCTGGTTATTTTGATCTTTTTAAAGATGCAGTAAATTCAGAAACCATATACTTTACCACCGCAAGTGTTGGAAATAGAATGTGGAATTCATTGCATTACAAACAGAACGCACCAGGGAATGATGGTGGCGGTTGGAATGGCTTTACTACCTTATCTGAGTTTTATGATACTTTTGAAGGAGATCCCAACATTAATGTACCAGGGTCTGGACAAGAAGAGCGAAGAGGCTTTGTTCCAACAGACGGTTCACATTTCGGCATCGGATATGGATTTTTAGTAGGTCAACAATACGACGAGACAGGGACTGCAATGACGGATAGAACAGGTAAACCTTTGATTTTTACAAGAGAGTTGCCGGGTCTTTTGGGCAACAATGAGAGTACTGGAATTAGACTCCTTAAATATAACCCCGAAAATGGTGCTTTTGCAAATCACGAAGTTGTTTTTAGATACGCAGATGCACACTTGATGAAAGCTGAAGCTATTATGAGAGGTGGTACAGCAGGAAGTACTCCCTTGGGCATGGTGAATGAGCTTAGAGCCCTTAGAGAGGCAGCGCCTATGGCAAACGTGGACGAACAGGCCATGTTGGACGAAAGAGGACGTGAACTGTATATTGAATCTTGGAGACGGAACGACCAAATCAGATTTGGCAAGTTCGCTGAACCATGGCAATATAAAACCAATACGGACGAGTATAGGAACCTCTATCCAATTCCATCAACCGCCTTGATTTCAAATCCTAATTTGATTCAAAACCCAGGATACTAATTATTGTATTATATTATTTGATCTTTAGTCAGAAGGGGGAGTTTCCCCCTTCTTTTATTTAAAGCTCTCCTTAAAAGGTATGTTTAGAGCAATTGTTAGTCTATGTTGTTTTTTAGTTTTTGGGTGCTCCCCAAAAAAGGAGGATTTTCTTTTCAAAACACTAGATCCCAATCGTACAGGTATCAATTTTGATAACCTAATTATCAATACTCCAAAACTGAACATCCTTAACTATTTGTATTTCTACAATGGCGGAGGAGTCTGCGCTGGAGATTTCAATAACGACGGGTTTGTGGACCTTTACTTTACATCCAACCAGCAAGCGGATAAATTATATCTCAATCAAGGCCATCTTAAATTTAAGGATGGTACCAAGGTGTCAGGGATAGATAATTCCCAAGGTTGGACAAATGGGGTCACTTCCGTGGATATCAACCATGACGGACTGTTGGACATTTATGTAAGCAAAACCTCTGATTTCCTAAATCTTAAAGGCAAAAACCTGTTGTTTGTCAATCAAGGAATCCAAGATGGTATTCCTTCTTTTAAAGAAGAAGCTCAATTGTATGGTTTGGATATCTCCGGATTTTCTACCCAAGCTGTTTTCTTTGATTATGATCTAGACGGCGATTTGGACATGTTCCAATTGAACCATTCGGTTCATCCTAACAGGACTTACGGCAATGGAAAAATCAGAGAATCCATTGATGTTCAATCGGGAGATCGCCTTTTTGAAAACAGGGATGGGTTTTATGTCGATGTTTCCATTGAATCTAAAATTTTTCAGGGCCGGATTGGTTATGGATTGGGACTTTCCATTGGAGATTTGAACAACGATAATTATCCAGATCTATACATAGGAAATGATTTTTTTGAAAATGACTATTTGTACATCAACCAAAAAAATGGCTCTTTTAAAGATATGATTTCCTCAGAATCCGACAAAATTGGACACACCACACATTACTCTATGGGCAATGCAATAGGTGATTTGAACAATGATGGATTGCCGGATATTTTGTCATTGGACATGCTTCCAGAGGATTTAACCACCTATCGCACTTCCGGACAAGAATACCCATACCAAATTTATAATCAATATTTGAAGAATGGCTACAGTCCTCAATACATGCAAAATACCTTACAGTTGAATATGGGGGACGAAGATTTTAGTGAAGTTGCCTTCTTAAGTGGAATTGCGGCAACAGAGTGGTCGTGGTGTCCCTTGATTGCAGATTTTGATAATGACGGAAAAAAGGACTTGTATATTACCAATGGGATATTAGGTGCTACGAACGATATGGACTTTATCAGTTTCATCTCCAATGATAAAATTCAAAGGCATTTGGACGAAGGTGTAAAGGAATCGGACATGGCTTTCATCAAAGACATTCCTCAAAAAAAAACCATAAATTATTTTTATAGGAACAATGGCAATCTGACTTTTGAAAATGTCACTGAACAATGGGCTAAATCGATTCCATCTTTTAGTAACGGTGCGGTTTATGCCGATTTGGACAATGATGGCGATTTGGATATTGTCGTCAATAATGTCAATGATAAGGCGTTTGTTCTTGAGAACACCTTGCAAAA
>JBDSFP010000498.1:0-3531 GCA_039919415.1 Aquaticitalea sp.
TGCAAAAGCACGTCATTAATTTGCATCAAATATAGGTCTAATGAATCTTTGAGCTCTATAAAATTAGATTTTTTTAACAGTTCTTTTTTGTTTTCAGAAGTGATCACCGGGATTTTTTCCGAGACCTGTGACACTTTTATCCATATCGAATCATTGAGTGAATACGATTTGAATTGAACCGAAAGTGAATCGAGAAATCTTTTATCCTTTGCAGAAAAACGTTTAAACCGTTTTGTTATCTCGTCTTTGTTAATGGCATTAAGTGGAAGGTTGACATACCGCAATTTTATGAGCTCATCATTAAGCTTAAAGGTTTCCTTATTGCTTTGATACACCTCATTTGCATCAGCATAAGTAACTACTGTATCTATCTCCTTTTTGACCAGAGCTTCCAGATAGGCCTTTGTATATAAATCCTTTTTATACTGTTCCACCAATTTATCGAACTCGTCCTGCATGCTTTGAGGCAAATTGCGATCAGAACCATCAATCAGCAACAATTGGGTGGCCCAGCGTGTGATGAAATTATTGACGATCAACGCACTGTCCTGTGGAGTTGTCCCGGTGGCAACCAGATCCTTGATGTCATCTCCATATAAATACGTATCGTTGACTCTTGCGATTGGTGTCCTATCATCCGTTTGTTTAAAAAAGTTACAGGAACACAAGCATAAGCTTGCCATACATAGATATAGAAAATGCTTTGACAATTAGTTATTGATTTGTTTTTTAACTTCTTTGAGCGCTTCGGCATTGACCTCAACCTTGTAACGTGTGTTCAGTGATTTTAACCAATTTTCTTCAATATTGTTCTGATAATCACTGATGACTTTGCCTTTGGACTCTTCAAATGATTTGTTGGTACTTGGAATTATTTTGTCAATCCTTACTACATGATAGGCTTCATTATACGGATAGACTTTGGAAACACCCTCTTTAAGATCCAAATCCTTTGGCAAAGCTTGATGGTCGGTTTCCATCTCACCGTTTGTAAAAATGACTTTTTGCTCGTTTTCGGAATTCATTTTCTTGCTAATATCTTCATCAGAAAGTCCTTTCTCCAAAAGTTCCTTTACTTTTTCTATATCCTCTTTTTTGGCGGCAGATGCCAATACGCCATCAATCCTGACTTTCCAAACATAATCGGATTTGTGCAAATTGTAATAATTCTGAAGTCCTGTGGAATCCTGGACAGCTTTGTTCCAAACTTCTTTTTCCATCAAATCAAACAACAGCAAACCATCTCGATATTCTTTCAAAATCTGTGCGAAGTCTTCATTCTCAAATTCAAGATTATCTTCGTGATATTTTAAAATGGATTTTTCTTGAAAGTCTTCATATTCCTTTTTGATAATATCAGAAAAAGGGGTGATTTTTCCAACGTACGCTCTTTGCATAGCCTCCAAATGAGTCCCAAAATCCTTATAAGTCACTATTCTATTCCCAATCTTGATAAGTTCTTTGTCCCCCTCAAAATTTGCAGGAAGCACCCAAGCCCTATTGTAATAATCAGCAGTAAGAATAGACGCGAAATAATCACGATTTTTTTGATTGTCCACGACGCCATAATTCTTTTTCAATTTATTGGCCAAAGCGTTGTTGATGAGACTTGAACGAGCATCCCGTTTGACTTTATTTTCTAATTCAGATTTCACTTCTTCCAACGGTTGGATGCCTTTTTTGGATATAAGTTTCATGATGTGCCATCCATATTCTGTTTCAAATGGTTTTGAAATTTGTCCAGGTTCCTTCATGCTGAAGGCCATTTGCTCAAATTCCGGAGAACTCAGTTGACCACCCGTAAATGGAGAAAGAACTCCTCCATTGTCTGCTGAACTTTTATCATCTGAAAATTGTCTTGCCAATGATTCAAAGTTTTCGCCTTGATTGAGTTTTTTATAAATCTCATTGATGCGCACTTCTGGATCCAATAAACTGTCAGCCTGCTTATTGGAAACCATGATATGAGCCACCGTTACCTCGCCACTTGATGGACGCTTATCGTCAACTTTTACAATATGGTATCCAAAACTTGTCCTAAATGGCATGGACACCTCGCCAATTTTGGTATTATAAGCTGCGTTCTCAAATTCATAAACCATTTTAAAAGCTGAAAAATAGCCCAAATCTTCGGCAAAGATAGTAGTGCCGTTATGAACTTCACTTTTCACTTTATCAAAGCCTTCCTTAAGCACACGTTGGCGCAAATCCAATAATTGATTGTAAACCTTGAGTGTATCTTTCTCGTTCTCGTCCATCCGTATTAAGATATGTGATGCTTTTACCTCTTGTCTACTTCTGTCATAGGCTTCCTTAATCAAAGCCTCTGTAACATTGGAGTCGGAAAGATAATTTTTGGAAAGTTGCTTCTTGTAGTTTTCAAATTCTCTTTTGTATGTAGGGATAGTATCAAGTCCCAATCGCTTGGCCTCCTTGACTTTCAATTGATAGTTAATGAACAATTTTAGGTATGCATCAACATCTTTTTGGGACTCATCCTTAACTAAATCCAGGTTTTTGTTATAAACTCGGAGAATCTCCGTTGAATAGATTGGGTCTCCGTCCACAGTAAATAAAATGTCGTCCGTCTGTTTTTGGGCAAATGAAAACGCCGTGAACAGAAGCGTCATCAAGCTTATGGAAAATTTTTTATTCATAATAGTATTGCTGTTTGAAAAGTGTCGCAAAAATAATAAAATCATCGATGAAACAACTTGCTTTTTGAAACGATTAACGAACGCATTTAGTATTTAAGTTTTTTTTTTGCATTATAACATTTTTTTTTAGTGTCTGCCCATAGAATAATGAAATCAAAAACCGCAAACTGTTCTTTGTTTGGATAATTTTTAAAAAACTTAGGAATTGATTTAAATTACATGTTAAAATAGCGAATCATCTCTTTTTTTTGCGCTTCGACTTTTAATGCACCATTTTGTTATATAAACCAAATATATTTATGGTCATATTTGAGGTTTAATTATGAATTACACGTCTGAAATCATCATTGATTTGCCTTTAGCAGAATTTATCAGCAAATTTGATAGTGCCGAAAACATGAAGCATTGGCAAAGAAGTCTTGCATCCATTGAGCACGTTTCTGGCATTCCAGGCATGATTGGCTCTAAAATGAAGCTCAACTATAAAGTAGAAAAGCGGAACATCGAAATAATCGAAACTATAACGCATCGCAATCTTCCATATGAACTACATGGTTTTTACAGTGCCAAAGGTATTGACAATTTCCAGGAAAATTATTTTGAGGAAACTCCAAACGGCACTTCCAAATGGATTTCAAAAAGTGAGTATTTGCCTTTGAACCTTATGATGGCAGCCATGTTGTGGCTAATGCCAAAAACTTTCAAGAAACAGTCCAAACAATATATGATGGATTTTAAAAATTTTGCAGAAAACGGAATTTCAGTTGTCCATGCGTAAGCTCAAACTCATTTGGGATTTTAGAGGTCCTGATGGCCTAAAAATAGCCGAGCACCACGAAATACATTTAAAGGAATACATCCAAATAAACCAAAT
>JBDSFP010000006.1:0-4622 GCA_039919415.1 Aquaticitalea sp.
AAATGAAAACTATCATTATCATTGGAGGCAGCAAAGGCATCGGCAAAGCCATCGCCCAACGTTTGCTCCCCTCTCACAAAATAATCAATATCAGTCGAACGGCACCTGACTATACACACGATAATCTCACACACCATATTTGTGATATTCTAAAAGATGACTTACCAAATCTTGAAAATGCCGATGGTTTGGTCTATTGTCCTGGAAGTATCAATCTAAAACCTTTTGCTCGGTTGAATTTGGACGATTTTAGGGAGGATTTTGAAATCAATGTTTTGGGTGCTGTCAAAAGCATTCAAACCTATTTGGATATTCTTAAAAAAGGCCATAAACCTTCCATTGTTTTGTTCAGCACAGTGGCAGCAAAATTGGGCATGCCTTTCCACGCAAGTGTAGCAGCATCAAAATCGGCAGTAGAAGGTTTGGTAAAATCTTTGGGTGCTGAAATGGCGACAACTTTAAGAATCAACGCTATTGCACCTACGGTTACAGATACGGATTTGGCAGCGAAATTACTGCGGAACGAAAAAATGATTGAAAACATCACAGAACGTCATCCGCTTAAAAAATTCTTAAAACCAGAGGAAGTTGCTGATATGGCAGAATTTCTTCTTTCGGAAAAAGCAGCCTCCATTTCAGGACAGGTGTTTGAATTGGACTGTGGGATAGTTACCTTTAAAATTTAACCATGAATCCTTTCAAAATTTTTTTCGCCACATTAAAAACATCAAAAGCAAAAAAACCGATGGATATAAAATCCTTTTACGATATCAATATCAATAGTTTATCTGGAGACCCTATCAACCTTAAAGCCTTCAAGGGAAAACACATCTTGATTGTCAATGTTGCCTCTAAATGCGGATTCACGCCTCAATACAAGAAATTGCAAGAGTTATATGAAACCTATCAGGAGACGCTTCAAATTATTGGAGTGCCTTGTAATCAATTTGGCAGTCAGGAACCTGGAAATGCCGATGCCATTGCTTCATTTTGCGAATTAAATTATGGCGTGTCATTTTTAATGACCGAAAAAGTAGCTGTTAAAGGTAAAAACCAACATCCATTATACGAATGGTTGACTGACAAATCCATCAACGGTGTTAAGGATTCGAAAGTAAGATGGAATTTTCAAAAATATCTCATTGATGGGCAAGGCAACTTAATAGACTATTTCTATTCAGACACCAGTCCGATGAGCAAAAAAATAATAAAACATTTAAAATAAAAAAGATGTTTGGACTATTCAAAAAAAAATCAGAAGCAGAAAAACTTCAAGAAAAATATGAAGCCTTAATGAAAGAGTGGCACCGTTTATCCAGCATCAATCGTTCAAAAAGTGATGAAAAATATGCCGAAGCACAACAAATTTTGGATACGCTGGAAGGTATGAACATAAAATAAGTTTGCCTTATGAAATTTTTTAAACCCTTACTCTTATTTCTGATTATAAATTTTGGTGCTTTGGGACTCGGCGTTTTGTTAATGGGCACTGGTCCCACAAGCGATTGGTACACTTCTATGAACCAAGCGCCTTGGACCCCACCCAATTGGGTTTTTGGTGCGGCTTGGACATTTATCATGTTGTGTTTTTCAATTTATATGACATTTCTTTATCTTAAAAACCCTTCGAGTAAAGTCATCACACTGTTCATTAGTCAATTTATATTGAATGTCTCTTGGAATTTTATCTTTTTCAATCAGCATCTGATTGCTTTTGGCTTGGGAATTATTGTCGCCTTGACTTTGATAGTGACCATGTTCTTGGTAACTTATTTTAAATTGATAAAGGAAAAGACATTGCTCATTCTGCCCTATTTTATTTGGCTTTGTATTGCGACATCCCTCAATCTATATATTTTGATGAACAATTAATATTAGATTCCCCCTCTATATCAATCGCAGTCGGAATCGACAAAAAAAATTCTAAATGAAAATTTACACCTTACATAAAAAACAAAACCTTCCAATATCCATCGAAACCGCATGGGAATTCCTTTCAGACCCAAAAAATCTGAAAACCATCACTCCAGATTATATGGGTTTCCATATTTTATCTGGTGCAGATAGACCCATGTATGAGGGACAAATCATTCAATATATCGTCACACCTGTTTTGGGCATCAAGACCAAATGGGTCACAGAGATTACCCATAGTGTCAAAAATGAGTATTTTGTGGACGAACAACGATTTGGACCTTATGCACTTTGGCATCACAAGCATTTTATAAAGGAAATTGATGGTGGCGTGGAAATGGAAGACATCATCGATTACTAAGTGCCGTTCGGAATTTTGGGTGAGATGGTGCATCCAATATTAGTGAAACCAAAATTGGAAGAAATTTTCGATTACAGAACGAAAAAATTGGAAGAACTTTTTGGAGTATACACTTGTGGAAATTCCAAAAAGGAAATTCCAAATACCAAAATGTTGAGCCGAGAATACTGAATCTTGAACCTTGAATTTTAAATCTTAAACCATGAACAACTAATGAAAAACCCAATAAACATCTTCTGGTTTCGTCGCGATTTAAGATTGGATGACAATATCGGATTTTACGAGGCACTTAAGTCTGAACATCCCGTTTTGCCAATTTTTATTTTTGATACTGAAATTCTGGACAAACTTCCAGAAGATGATGCTCGTGTGACCTTTATTTTTGAAACGCTCCAAAAGATGAGTGGCACACTGCAAAAGGAACATGACAGTAGTGTTGCCATGTATTATGGAAAACCGTTGGACATCTATAAACAACTCGTTAAGGATTACGAAATTTTTGCAGTATATACCAATCACGATTACGAGCCTTATGCCAAGGAACGTGATGAAGAAATAAAGGAATTCCTCTCCAAAATTGATATTGATTTTAAGACCTTTAAAGATCAGGTCATTTTTGAAAAGGATGAGGTTGTCAAAAATGATGGAGATCCTTACTTAGTCTATACACCATATATGAAAACCTGGAAGGAAAAATTCAAGACTATCCAGTTAGAGACTTTCAATACCAATTCTCATCTGGACAATTTGATTAAAAACTCGCGACTACCAAACCTAAGTTTATCGGACATTGGATTTAAAAAATCTTCCCAAAAGATTGAAGATTATGAAGTCACACCAACTTTAATCCAAGAGTACCAAAAAACGAGGAATTTTCCGGCTAAAGACACCACCTCACATTTGGGTCCACATTTACGTTTCGGAACGGTCAGTATTCGCAAGATGATCAAAAAAGCGATTGCTGAAAAGAATGAAATCTTCTGGCAAGAGTTGATCTGGCGTGAATTTTTTATGCAAATCCTTTGGCATTTTCCAAAAACTGCCACAGAAAGTTTCAAATCCAAATATGATCGCATTGAATGGCGCAATAATGAAGATGAGTTTAAAAAATGGTGCGAAGGTCAAACCGGTTATCCTTTGGTGGATGCCGGAATGCGCCAATTGAACGAAACCGGATTTATGCACAATCGTGTACGGATGTTGGTTGGAAGCTTTCTATGCAAACATCTATTGATTGATTGGCGTTGGGGTGAAGCTTATTTCGCCGAAAAGCTGCACGATTACGAAATGGCGAGCAATGTTGGCAATTGGCAATGGGTCGCTGGAAGTGGTGTGGATGCAGCACCATATTTCCGCATTTTTAATCCCACCACGCAGGTTGAAAAATTTGACAAAGACCTCAAATACATCAGCAAATGGGTCCCGGAATTTCAGGAACTTACCTATTCAGAAAAAATGGTGGATCACAAAGAGGCACGTCAACGATGCTTGGAGACTTATAAACGAGCACTGGATTAAATAGTGTTGGGTCAAAATAGCATCTTCTCCTTATTTATTCGAAATTTTCAATGTGAAGTTTATCAATAAATGAAAAACAGCTTTTATTACCACTTCGTATTAGAAATTTTTATCACTCTATCTATATTCAAGATTTTATCTTCTTACAATCATAACATTTAATTAAGAGTGCAAGTTTAGAGTTTTAAGTAACTTTATAGAAATTCTAAAAAACATATAAAATGAAAACACATGAGGTAGCAAAAAAATGGGCAGAATTATGCCGAGAAGGAAAAAATTTGGAATGTATCAACGACTTATATGCCGAAAACGTCAAGAGCAGGGAAATGCCTGGTTCTCCACACGAAGTCATTGAAGGCAAACAAAATGTTTGGGACAAAAGCAAACAATGGATAGATAGTGTACAGGAATTTCATGGAAGCAATATATCAGAACCTACGATAGTGGATAATCATTTTACTAGCAAAATGGATTTTGATGTGACTTTTAAAGATAGAGGCCGTCAAAAAATGGAAGAACTTGGTGTCTTTGAAGTCAAAGATGGGAAGATTGTGAACGAACAGTTTTTTTATTCGATGTAAATAGCAAGAGGATTTTATTGAATCAAAGCTCCGATGGATTTCGGGGCTTTTTTATGCATATGGATATTTGGATCAGAAATTTCAATGATGACAATTTGCAAAAAAAACGATTAACTTACATACGACAAGTATTACTTAACCAAACCTTAAAAAAAAGCCTATGAAAGCCAGGCCCTTTTTCTTTTTTATCACTTTAAGTTTATGCATCTTATCTTGCAATTCGCAGACAAAACAAAAAAACGGAAATC
>JBDSFP010000039.1:0-2578 GCA_039919415.1 Aquaticitalea sp.
ATGGGTTCAATGCGTTTTTGTTGGCAGTCATCAATGGGCTCTCACAATTCAAAAGGTTGCTGTACATCAATATATATGCGCAATTATTTGGAATGTGCATTACTTTGTACCTCATATGGCAACATCAATTAACAGGTGCTTTGATTGCGGTGGCAACGGTGGAATCGCTGATTATTTTTGCAACGGTTATTGGTGCATACGGTCAAAAACATATTTTGAAATTAATTCATTGGAGGGGTCTTAATTTAAGCAGTTTTAAAAAATTGGGAACCTATTCCATCATGGCATTGTTTACCGCGTTGACTTTGCCTTTGGTGAAAGTCGCCATACGTAATTATATCATTGACAACCAAAGTTTGCATGATGCAGGTCTTTGGGAAGCCATGAACCGAATTTCTTGGTATTATTTAATGTTCGTAAGTACCTTGTTGACTTTGTATTTGTTACCCCGATTTGCCGAAATTGATACCAAGATGGAGTTTAGAAAAGAAGTCTTCAGTTTTTACAAGACCATTATTCCGATTTTTGGCTTTGGTTTGATTTTAATTTATTTTTTAAGATCTTTTATCATCAAACTTGTATTTACAAATGCATTTGCAGAAGTTGAAAGTTTGTTTTTTTGGCAGTTGTTGGGTGATTTCCTAAAAGTATTGTCATTAGTCATTGCATATCAGTTTTTGGCTAAAAAAATGATTCTACACTATCTTTTTGTGGAAGCATTTTTTGCCTTTAATCTCTATTTTTTGAGTATTTATTTTATTGACAAAATTGGATTGAAAGGAGTGGTTTTTGCACATTTTGTATGTTATGTGATTAACTTCATGGTGATATTGATTATTTTTAACAAATCACTTATTGGAAAACCAACCGTAACTTCATAAGCTATGATTAGAGGTATTGTCTCAGACTTCATAACAACTTTTAGAAAATTCCTTTATTTTTTTCATTCCAACAATGGGCATATAAATGGCAGTTATAAATGCTATCAACCAGTGGTGTTGAGAGGTCAAGGGCAAATCCATTTTGGAAAAAAGGTTTGTTTCGGAATACTTAATTCACCTTTCAGGCATACATCATATGCTTATATTGAAGCAAGACAGAAAAATTCTTCTATTGTATTTGGAGATAATATTAATGTAAACAATGGATTTACTGCTATTTCGGAATTTTGCATTCTTATCAAAGACAATGTATTAATAGGTTTCAACTGTACAATAACCGATAGTAATTTTCATGATTTGCGAATTGGAAACAGACACCTTACAGATCCAAATCCAAAAAAAGTGATTATTGAAAAGAATGTTTTTATTGGTAATAATGTAACTATATTAAAAGGTGTCACAATTGGAGAGAACTCTGTGGTAGCAGCAGGTTCCGTTGTTACTAAAAGTTGCCCTGAAAATGTGATTATTGGAGGATGTCCAGCAAAAATCATAAACAATTTAGTTTGAGTTGTTCAACCACACATCAATATACTTGTCAGCAATCTTTAGATAGTGATGTTCCCGTTCAATAAAAGCACGTGCATTTTTTGAAATCTCAACAATCTTTTCAGGATTTAAGATCAGCCATTCCATTTTTTTGGCAATTTTTTCAGCATCTGGCAAAGCATTGATGGCGACAGTATCTACTTCCAAATTATAATAATCCAACCATTCCTGTTCGGCACCTGTAAAAACCACTTTGCCTTTGGCCATGGCTTCTAAAGCATTATAACCTTGATCAAAACTATACACTTGATCTAATAATATGTGGCAAGAATTGTAAATCTTTATATAATCCATATAAGGCAAATCTTCAGTTCTGATGATGTCAACTTTATCGGGAAATTTCCTTCTGATGATGTCAAGAGCCACATCAAAAAACTCGTTTCCTTTTTTCAGAACATTATGGACATTCACACCATGAAAGATGATAATTTTATCATCGATGCTGAGCGGAATAAAATGTATGTTTTCAATATTGATGGGATTTGGAATCAATCCCAAATAATGCGGATGTTTTAATAACGGTAAGTGGTAATCAATATCTGAAGCGCTGACGCCAATACTACTTCGATAGATGAAGTCATGTAATTTTTTATACGGGTCGGAGAGGTATTTTAGTGAATAGCTATACTGTTTTTTCAGAGTTTTGTCATTCAAATAGGGTGTGAGAATGGAATAGTTTTTGGTCCGGTTCAAATAGTGATCAACCGTAACAAAATCATCTCCACAGCACAACAAAAACAATTTTTTGTTTTGGGCGATGATTTTTTTGAGCAATGGAATTTGCAATGTCGGCTGGATGCCAAGAGCATCTTCATTGATAAGCTGCACCACATCAAATCCTTTGAGCGTTGGCAATAGTTTTTGAAAGCGATAGAGGATTTCTAAATCCGCGATGTCCTTTTTAGTGAGACTTAAGACAATCTTTCGGAAGAAAAGAGAGATTGATTTATTAAAAAACCGACTATCAATATTAAAATCAACGGGATATTTCTTGAATTGATCACCAGTTCCAATTAATACCACGTCATGTCCCAAAGCGAGCAAGCCTTCCTTCAAGGAATTGTGCAATCTGCTGAATTCGCCTATCA
>JBDSFP010000107.1:0-4768 GCA_039919415.1 Aquaticitalea sp.
AAGATTACAAACGCATAGGAGAAGGCGATACAGGATTGAATACCGGAGGCATGGGAGCAATTTCCCCGGTGCCTTTTGCGGACGAAACATTCATTCAAAAAGTAGAAGACCGCATTGTAAAACCCACTATTTTAGGACTTCAAAAAGACAACTTGCATTATAAAGGTTTTGTGTTCATTGGGTTGATAAAGGTTGGCAACGACCCCAAAGTCATTGAATATAATGTGCGAATGGGCGACCCTGAAACGGAGGTTGTGCTGCCAAGACTCAAGAATGATTTCGTCGAATTGTTAAAAGCTGTGGCGAACGAAACTCTAAATAATCAGGAAATTATCATCGATGAACGTGCTGCAACCACAGTAATGTTGGTCTCGGGAGGCTACCCAGAAGATTATGAAAAAGGAAAGGAAATTTCAGGATTGGAAAACGTCAAGGATTCCATTGCATTTCATGCTGGCACCATATTAAAAGATGGAAAAATTGTGACTTCCGGAGGCCGTGTGATGGCGATCACATCCTATGGAGAAACTTACCAAGAAGCCATAAAAAAATCTTATCAATCTATAGAACAACTACATTTTGATAAGATGGTATATCGTAAGGATATTGGTTTTGACCTTTAGTGATGATCTTCAGGTGAGGTAACGTGTACATTGATATGATGGTCATAATCGTGGCTGTGTGCTGTGTCTTCATCATACTCTTTTAACTTTATCATCCAATATGTAAAAGCTGCGATTCCTGTAAAGAGCAAAAGCCAGGAAATGATATTGGAAAAAACCCAACTCGACAATTGCAAGTGTCTTAATGCATCATAAGGCCAGAACAAATAGTCTACAAATAAAGTTTGGATACCGTGAAAAAAGTCTTTCATTTTCTATATTTTTTTATGCTCTTGGAAAGCCTACAAAGTTAAATCAATATATTTACAGCACAAAATTACATATTTATTTCAGATTTTGAATAAATAGTCATTTAAATTCACAAGGCAATTACATGATTTCAAATTTTTTCAGCCAAGCAAGACCTATCCATTTTGTGGTTGTCAGCGCATTTCTGTTATGTGTGTTTGTTGCTGCAAAGATTTATGCAATCCATGATCCCTTGACGTTTGAAATGTTTGCCAAACAAGGATTTTATTTCTTCATTGTTTTATCCTCCTTGTTTATCCTCGATTTTTTTGCGAGCAGAAACAGTCTGACTAAAAAAAATAGCTATAAACTTTTGATGTTCGGTCTGTTCTTGGCGATGCTACCTGAAACATTGCTGAACTCCAATGCGCTGATGTCGAACTTTTTCATTCTTTTAGCTTTGAGAAGACTCATCAGCCTGCGAACCCAAAAGGAACTCAAGAAAAAACTCTTCGATGCAGCTTTTTGGATCAGTGTGGCCACTCTGTTCTACGTTTGGGCTTCTCTTTTTTTTGTATTGATATTGGCCGCCATTTTTTTGTATTCCATTGTGAACGTCAAAAATTGGATTGTACCATTGACTGGTGTTCTCACAGTGGCTATTATTTGGATTTCGGCGATGTTGGTTATGAATCGCGATATTTCAAATTATTTTGATGCGCTTTTCGTTTACAGTTTTGATTTTACAGGGTTGAATTCTGTGCGTATCATCATTTCTGCCACCATTCTCATTTCCTATGGAACTTGGGGTTCGTTTTATTTCATTAAGCACCTAAAGGATAAATCCAAAAGTCTCCGTCCGTCGTTTACATTAATAGTGATTTCCTCCATAATTGCTTTAATGATTATCCTTATGTCGCCCCAAAAAAACGGGAGCGAGTTCATTTTTCTTTTTGCGCCATTGGCAATTATTATGACCAATTATCTGGAGGTTACCCGGGAAAAATGGTTTAAGGAAGTCTTGATTTGGGTGTTGATACTGATTCCTGCGGTATTCCTAATTCTGTAATTTTTCGCCGAATGCCAAATCGCCTGCATCTCCAAGTCCTGGGATAATGTAACCCTTATCATTCAATTTTTCATCAATTGTTGCAATCCATAAGTGGGTGTTCGACTTAAAATGTTTTTGCACATAATCGACGCCAGTTTGAGCACCAATGACACTTACCAAATGTACTTCTTTGGGTGTTCCGAAGGGTTTTAGAGCTTCAAAAGTACCAACCATTGATTGTCCTGTCGCCAACATTGGATCGGCCAATATTAGGGTTTTGCCTTCTAAACTCGGACAGGCAAGATACTCAACTATAATCTCAAAACTTTCCGGATGTTTTTGATGTTGACGATATGCCGAAATAAAAGCATTTTGGGCATCATCAAAATAATTAAGAAGTCCATGGTGCAAAGGCACTCCTGCTCTTAAGATGGAGCACAGAACAATATCGTTTTTTGGTAATGGGATTTCACATGATCCCAAGGGTGTTGTGATTTTTGAAATAGAATAGTTTAATTTTTTGCTCAATTCATAACCCAACAACTCTCCAATGCGTTCAATATTCCGCCTAAAACGCATGCGATCTTTCTGGATGTTGACGTCGCGAATTTCGGAAATGAAGGTATTTAAAATGGAATTTTCGTGTGATAAATTATGGATTTGCATGCGATGCTTGTTGAGGTTTCGGATAGCAAAGTTAACTATTTTGACTTATATTTACAGTCTCAAAAATCAAAGCTTATGTTTTCTAAAAAAGCAAATGACATTTTTCAGGAAGTCATTAAAACCTATCATAAAATAAACACAGTTGATCAGCCAATTGAGAATCCTTATGACGAAAAAACCACTCTTTTGGAACATTTGTTATATCGAAAATGTTGGATTGATACGGTTCAATGGCACTATGAAGATATTATTCGAGACCCAAACATTGACCCAATTGCAGCCTTGAAATTGAAACGCCAAATTGATGCATCCAATCAAGATCGAACAGACATGGTGGAATATATTGATGGTTATTTTCTTCAAAAATATAGTAAAGTTCACACCAAAGTCGATGCGAAAATCAATTCTGAAAGTCCAGCTTGGGCAATCGATCGCCTTTCCATTTTGGCACTCAAGATTTTTCATATGAATGAAGAAGTGGAACGACCAGACGCTTCTGAAACCCACAAGAACAATTGCCAAATAAAATTAAAAGTTTTGTTGGAGCAACGTCAGGATTTGAGCCAGGCAATCAACGATTTGTTGGACGACATTCAAAATGGCGACAACTACATGAAAGTCTATAAACAGATGAAAATGTACAATGACGATGAACTGAATCCTGTATTACGCGGAATTAAATAAACTTCATTTAATGAATTCCTTCCCTTTTTTCAAGGGAAGGTGGCTTTCAGTTTGTTAAAACTGAATGACGGAAGGGTTAAAACTATGCCTAAACCAAAACATATCCTCGTTATCCGACTTTCCGCCATGGGAGACGTCGCCATGACAGTTCCGGTTTTAAGAGCATTTACCGAGCAATATCCAACTATAAAACTGACAGTTCTAACACGAGAATTTTTCAAACCATTTTTTAGGGATTTAAAGAATGTGGATGTTTTTTCAGCTGATTTAAAAAACAAACACCAAGGCATTTTCGGACTTTATAAATTATCAAGGGAATTAAAACATCTCGGAATTGATGCCGTTGCTGATCTTCACAATGTATTGCGATCCAATATCCTTAAATTCTTTTTCTTTGGATTGGAAATCGTTCAAATTGACAAAGGTCGAGACGAGAAAAAAGCCTTGGTTACTGGTAAAAACTTCGAGCAACTTATAACAACCCATCAAAGGTATGCATATGTTTTTGAAAAGCTGGGTTTTCCTTTGGATCTGTCCAATCCAACATTTCCTCAACGTTCAGAACTAAATTCAAAAATACAATCAGTTGTTGGAGAGAACCGTGCCTACAAATGGATAGGCATTGCGCCATTTGCCGCTCATGAAGGCAAAATGTATCCTTTGAAATTGATGGAAAAAGTAATTACTGCGCTTTCAAAAAATAACAGAATCATTCTTTTTGGAGGAGGGGAACAGGAAATTCAAACGCTGAATGCTCTGGAACATCAATTCGACAACGTTATCAATGTGGCTGGCATGTTGACTTTGGAGGAAGAATTGGACCTCATTTCAAATCTTGACCTGATGTATTCGATGGATTCTGGAAATGGTCATTTGGCAGCGATGTTGGGAATAAAAGTGGTCACGCTTTGGGGCGTGACCCATCCTTTTGCCGGTTTTGCACCATTCCATCAACCTGAAGAATATTCACTATTGGCAAATCGAAATATCTATCCCCTCATACCAACAGCCGTGTATGGAAATGAATTTCCTGAAAGCTATAAAGATTGCATGAAGACTATTTCTCCAGCAGAAATCATCAATAAAATAGAATTGATACTTTAGATTTACTTCAATCCAATATCCACATGAACTGTGGTTTGGAAATTTCTCTCCCCTCGGGAGAGATGTCCATAGGACAGAGTGGGCTTATATATCATCATAATCCACCCGAATCGTTGGCGTCGTCGGATGTGACTGACAGGTCAAAATCAAACCCTCTTCGAGTTCGCTATCGGTCAAAATATTGTTTTGGCGCATTTTCACTTCGCCTTCTTTCAATCGCGCCAAACAGCTACTACAAATACCACCTTGACAAGAATAAGGTGCATCCAGATTTTCAGCCAAAGCCGCTTCCAGCACCGATTTCTTTTGGTCCATCACAAAGGTCGTTTCTACATCATCGAGTAGAATGGTCACTTTAGTTTTTCCATCAATCAAACTATCGTCGATTGGAGCTGCTGGCGTCTTAACCGTA
>JBDSFP010000114.1:0-2835 GCA_039919415.1 Aquaticitalea sp.
AACACCCACTTTCGTGGAAATTCAAAATGAAAAAACTAATTGCTATCTTTTTGATTGGTACTCTTTTCACAAATTGCAAAAACGATCCCAAAAAAGAAACAGTTGAGGAAAGCGACTTGCCAACAACCACTGAAATGACAAATGCCATATCAGAAATGAGAGGAAATTTCGTCTATTATGAAGATGCCGCAGTGTTCCAGACCAATACCGAATTGTATGGTGTCCTAATGAATGAGAAGCTCGAAGATTTGATTTTACAGTCGGAAACCCTAAAAAACGAACCAACAGATGAGGTTACCGTAACTTTGAAAGCCAAAAAATCAAAAAAACAGGCAAACGAAGAAGGCTGGGAAAACAGAATCGAAATTTTGGAAATTGTTAAAGTCTCAAAAGCAGATCCACAAGACAATGAAATTATAAAATTAGGAACAAAAAACAACAGTTAGAACATTTTCTAACTTGAATTTTGAATCTAACCTTTGAATTATAAAACATGTTAAAAATCAACAACCTACACGCAAGTGTCGAAGATAAAGCCATTTTAAGAGGCATCAATTTAGAAGTGAATGCAGGGGAAGTCCATGCCATTATGGGACCAAATGGTTCCGGTAAAAGCACCTTGGCTTCCGTCATCGCTGGCAAGGAAGAATATGAAGTTACTGAAGGCCAAATCCTTTTGAATGATGAGAACATCGATGAATTGGCCGCAGAAGAACGCGCCCACAAAGGTATTTTTATGTCCTTCCAATATCCGGTGGAAATCCCAGGTGTTTCAGTCACAAATTTTATGAAAACCGCCATTAATGCAACACGTAAGGCCAAAGGTTTGCCAGATATGCCCGCCAACGAAATGTTGAAACTCATACGTGAGAAATCGGAGTTGTTGGAAATCGATCGTAAATTTTTGTCACGTTCCATAAACGAAGGCTTTTCCGGAGGCGAAAAAAAACGTAACGAAATCTTCCAAATGGCGATGTTAGAGCCAAAGTTGGCCATTCTTGATGAAACAGATTCAGGACTCGATATCGATGCCTTGCGCATCGTTGCCAACGGTGTCAATAAATTAAAAAGCAAAGAAAACGCAGTTATAATTATCACACACTATCAACGTTTGCTGGATTATATCATCCCAGATTTTGTGCATGTATTGTACGAGGGGCGCATCGTTAAATCCGGTGGAAAGGAACTTGCCCACGAACTTGAGGAAAAAGGATACGACTGGATAAAGGAAGAAGTGAACGCATAAAATAAGTAGGCAGTATGCAATCTTCAGTCGGCAGATTGACTGGAGATAAATACTTCTAACCGTAATTTAAATAATTGGAAAGTCCCAATGTATCGTCTATAATTCGACTGCTTACTGCCGACTACCAACTGCAGACTAAATAAAAATGGAACTAAAAGAAAAACTCATAGCCTCCTTCATGGCATTCGAAAATCTGGTGGATATCGATTCCGCAGTCCATGATGTGCGATGTGAAGCCATTAAACAATTTGAAACCCAAGGTTTTCCATCCAAACGTGATGAAGCTTGGAAATATACCTCATTGAACAGTATTCTACAACACGATTACAGCGTGTTCCCAAAGCATGAAAATGCGATTGAATATAATGATGTCAAAAAATATTTCATCCATGATATCGATACTTACAAAATCGTTTTTATCGATGGGAAATATTCCTCACATCTTTCGGAAACAACACATGATGGGATTGATGTTTGCTTGATGTCATCAGCATTGACCAAGCCAAAATATCGCATCTTAATTGAAAATTATTTCAACAAAATAGCGACGAAAGATAGTTTGACTTCATTGAATACTGCGTTTTCGCAAGAGGGCGCTTACATTCATATTCCAAAAAATAAATTGGTGGCAAAACCCATCCAGATCGTCCATTTTTCAACAGGAAGCGAAGCCGCTCTCATGTTGCAGCCAAGAAGCTTGATTGTTGTAGACGAAAATTCGCATGTGCAGATTATCGAACGTCATCAAAGTTTGACCGATAACGCGGTTTTGACTAATTCTGTGACCGAAATATTTGCCAACAAACGCGCCATCGTGGATTATTATAAAATCCAGAACGACAATGAAAATGCGTCTTTGATAGATAGCACTTTTATTAATCAGAGACAGGAAAGTGTGGCTTCGGTACACACCTTTTCCTTTGGTGGAAAACTGACACGAAACAACCTTAATTTCTATCAAAATGGCGAACGCATTGATTCCACCTTAAAAGGCGTGACCATTATTGGCAACAAACAGCATGTAGACCATAACACTTTGGTTCATCATATCGAGCCCTATTGCGAAAGCCATCAGGATTACAAAGGTATTTTTGGCGATAGTAGCACAGGAGTTTTCAACGGAAAGGTTTTGGTCAATAAAGAAGCCCAAAAAACGGATGCATTTCAGGCGAACAACAATATTTTGTTGAGCGACAAAGCAAGCATCAACACCAAGCCGCAATTGGAGATTTTTGCGGATGACGTCAAATGTTCTCACGGCTGTACAATTGGACAGTTGGATGAAAATGCCATGTTTTACATGCGTACGAGGGGCATTCCCGAAAAAGAAGCTAAAGGCTTATTGATGTATGCGTTTAGTAACAATGTATTGAATTCGGTTAAAATCCCAGAAATCAAACAACGGATTACCAAAATCATCGCCACAAAACTGGGCGTGAATATTGGGTTTGATCTTTAATTCCCACGAAAGTGGGAATCTCTTGAAGTGAAACATCAATTATTTTTATTTGAAGCCATTTCCCGCTATCCGTTCTATCTTTTTTGCTTTGAAGGAAAGCAAAAAGGATGCCACTGCTATCGGGGCTAAA
>JBDSFP010000122.1:0-6065 GCA_039919415.1 Aquaticitalea sp.
ACTGTTCAACCACCCGTCCAAGACAGAACTATAAAAGGCGTAATCCTTGACGACCAAGGCGTGCCATTGGTTGGCGCAACAGTGGTTGTAAAAGGAACTTCCAAAGGCGTTACCACTGATTTTGACGGTAATTTTGAATTGAAAGTCCCTGATAATACAACAACATTGGTTATTTCTTATCTAGGATTTGTAACTCAGGAAGTAAACGTTGTTGGGAAAACCTCCTTGAATATTAAAATGCTTGCTGATAATTTAGCATTGAGCGAAGTAGTCGTGATTGGCTATGGTACAGAAAAGAAGGCCTTATTGACAGGTTCGGTTTCTGCCATCAATTCCAAAGAGATTGAAGATCTACCGGTTTCTGGTGTGGATGGTATTTTGCAAGGACAAGCAGCTGGAGTGCAGGTATCACAAAATTCTGGGACTCCTGGCGGCGAAATGTCGGTGCGGATTCGTGGTTTGAGTTCTATTAGTGGATCTAGTCAGCCCTTATATATCATTGATGGAATTCCGGTTACCACAGGGGATTTTGGTCAGATTGGCTATTCGGGTCAAGGATCAAGTGCATTGACCGACCTAAATCCAAATGATATTGAATCCATCAGTATTTTGAAGGATGCATCTTCCACCGCAATCTATGGTGCAAGAGCGTCCAATGGGATTGTGTTGATCACCACAAAACGGGGGAAAACCCAAAAATCAGTCGTGAGTGCCAACGTATACACGGGCGTTCAAAGAGCTTGGAATCGATTGGATTTGCTTGATGCAAGACAATGGATGGAGTACCGAAATGACCTTACCAATTCCACGGTCTTTACCCAAGAACAAATGGACAACATCACCATTGATACTGATTGGCAGGATATTATTTTTAGGGTGGCACCAATCAATAGCTACGAATTGTCCGCAACTGGAGGTTCTGAAAAAACAAAATATTTCATCGGAGGCACGCTTTTCAAACAAACGGGGATTTTGATCGGTACAGACTACAAACGAATGAATGGAAGGATCAATTTAGACCATGAACTATCGGATAAATTCACGATTGGTACCAGTATCGGTTTGACCTATGCCAAAACCGACCGTGTGGAAAGTGACCAAACTTTACATGGCCCACTTCCAAATGGTATTTCCACACCAGCAATTTTTCCTGTATATAATGAAGATGGCACCTATAACCAAAATGGCCCCTATTCAAACGCAGTGTCCATTGCCAAGGAAGCCATCAACCAAAACTTTTCATACAGAACAAATTCCAATGTATATCTGGATTATAAGATCATTCCGGGTTTGACATTCAATACCAAATGGGGTGTTGACTTTTTGAATTTTAGGGAACACGCCTTTGAAAACACAAAAACGGTGCAAGGTGCCAAATACAACGGCTTGGGTTTTGAAACCTATACCAATGTGATCAATGTTGTTAGCAATAACATCTTAAAATACAAACACGATTTCGATAAGCATAAAATTGAATTATTGGCCGGTTATAGTTTTGAAAGCTATGAATATCGAAACTCGTTCATCCGGGGCCAGGATTATGCCGATGACAATTTACAGTACATCAGCGCAGCCTCCACAATTGTTTCTGCCAGTGCCAGTGCAACGGATACAGGATTGAGATCCTATTTTGGCCGAGCCAATTATAATTATGACAATAAATATATATTTGAGGCTACCGGACGTTTTGATACGTCCACAAAATTTGGCGAAAACAATAGAACTGGATTTTTCCCTGCTGGTTCATTGGCTTGGAGAGTTTCAGAGGAAGAGTTCTTGAAAAACAGCAGTGTCATATCCGATTTAAAATTAAGGGCGAGTTATGGTCTTACAGGAAATGATGACATCAGTCCTTTCTTATTTTCGGAGCTCTATGGGAATACTTCTTATGGAGGCCAGCCGGCAATTTATCCAAGCAATATCCCAAATCCTGATCTGAAATGGGAAAGCACACGCCAACTGAATCTTGGACTTAATTTGGGATTCTTCCATGATAGATTGACCCTTACAGCTGATTATTATGACAAACAGACCAATGATCTTTTGTTGAGCAGACCACTTCCTTCCAGTTCAGGATTTTCTTCAATTACGGAGAATGTTGGAAAAGTGGAAAATAAGGGAATTGAAATTTCCCTGTCATCTCGAAACTTTGTTGGAGACTTTACTTGGAATACGCAATTTAATATTTCAGGCAACCGAAATAAAGTCCTTGAACTGTACAACGGCCAACCAATCGATGATATCGGTCGTGGTGGCAATAGAATCATGGAAGGTCAGCCTATCGGGATTTTCTACAGTTATAAATCATTGGGTGTCGATCCATCAACCGGAGACATTGTGTATGCTGACACTAATTTTGATGGTGTCATTACTTCTGAAGACAGAACCATCGTGGGTAATCCACATCCTGATTTCATTGGTGGTCTGACCAATAATTTTTCTTTCAAAGGATTTGATTTGAGCATCTTCCTTCAAGGGTCGTATGGCAATGATGTCTTTCATGGTTCGCGTTTGTTTTTGGAATCCCTTCAAGGAGGTGATAACCAATTGGAAGCCGTTACCAGAAGATGGCAACAACCTGGAGACATCACAGACATACCGAGAGCTACTTTAGATCCTGTAGCTGCTGCACAAAACAAAAGAGTGTCTTCGCGTTTTATTGAGGACGGTTCCTATTTAAGGGTCAAAAATGTGACCTTGGGTTATACACTCAATCAGGAGAAAATGCAAAAAACATTTTTCAATAGTGTTCGATTCTATTTCAGCGTACAGAATCTGTTCACCTTTACCAACTATACAGGTTTAGATCCTGAAGTCAATTATAGGGGTGACGACAATTCGGTGATTGGAACAGATTTCTTTACCTATCCACAAGCACAAACATTCACTTTAGGTGTTAATTTAAAACTATAAAAATGAAATGCCCAGAAACTAAATTCAAAAGATTTGGAGATGACCGTATAAGGCATTCCATCTTTCCGATTAAAATGAAATATAATATAAAGATGAAAAAGATAATCCTAATAGTAATGGTATTGATGACAGCCATGTCCTGCAATACCTTGGAGGTGGAACCACAAAACTCCATTCCTGCCGAACAGGCGTTCCAGACCAAGGATGATATTGACAGAGGTATTTTGGGAGCTTATGCGAGCTTTCAGAGTCTAAGCTACTATGGCAGAACCTATAACATCTTTTCGGATTTGTCAGCCGATAACCTGTCGCATCCAATTGATGCAACCGCAACCGCATATGCAGAGGTGGATAACAACAATATCCTGCCAGAGAATGGTTCTGTTGGTGGCATTTGGGCGATATGTTATGATGGCATCAATGTGGCCAACAATGTGATTGCAAAAGTGCCGACCATAGAAGATATGACCGAAGAGGAACGCAATGAAGCATTAGCGGAATTATATTTCATCAGGGGCTTGAACCATTTCAATCTGTTGAATTATTTTGGAGCAATTCCTTTAAAATTGACGCCGACTGTTGGAGTGACAGAACTCGACGCACCTCGCAATCCAGTAATTGAGGTCTATGCCCAGATCATCGAAGATCTGACCTTTGCCTCGGTATATTTGCCTTCTGGTGGCGATAAAACCAGGGCGACAAAATATGCTGCAAAAGCTATTTTGGCAAGAGTATTTCTTTATAAAAAGGATTATGCACAAGCAGCGGCCACCGCAACGGAAGTCATTGAAGATGGTGGTTATACCTTATTGGATAATTACGCTGATGTCTTTGCTGGTGATGCCTCCTCAGAATCGATTTTTGAAATCTATTTTTCACAAACGGAACGAAATAGAATTGCGGAATACAATTTTCCCCATTCCCTAAATGGAAGACGCGAAGTTGGGCCTTCTGAAAGTTTATTGGCTGCCTACGAAACTAATGATGAACGTTATGATGCAAGCATTGCCGTAGAAGGGGCAGAAGCATATGCCATTAAATATGACGATTTGAGCCTTGGTGCAGATAATGTCATTGTGATACGCTTGGCGGAAATGTATTTGATACGTGCCGAAGCCAATGCTAATCTTAATGGCGATATCAATGCCATTAAAAGCGATATCAATAAGATTCGTCAACGGGCCAATTTGAATGATACCACCGCCACTACCTATCCGCAATTGCTTACTGTCATTGAAAAGGAACGTCGTGTGGAATTTGCTTTTGAAGGCCAGCGATGGTTTGATTTGGTACGCACAGGAAGAGCAATTGAAGTGTTGCCAAATGTCAATAGTACCAATCAAACGTTGTTCCCGATACCTTCTGACGAGATACAAACAAACAACAGTCCTGGACTCATTCAAAATCCTGGCTATTAAAACTAAAGATGCAATTAAAAATAAATCATATGAAATGTCCAGTAACAAATAACAAACCGACTGGTCTGATATTATGGACATTCCATCTGACCAATAATAACAAATAAATAGAAACAGATGAAAACTAAATTTCACAAGTACATAGTTTTAGCCCTTTTATCACTTGCCTTTATTTCCTGTTCTAAGGATGACGTAGTGCCACCACAATCGGCAGCAGAATTTACAGCAAGTTCCACAACGGTAAAGGTCAATGAGGAAATTCAATTTACAAACAACTCGCAAAACGCGACCGCATACTTATGGAGTTTCGGTGATGGAACTACCTCAAGGGAAGTGTCTCCAAGAAAATCCTACCAATCGAGTGATGTCTTTTTAGTGAGTCTGGTGTCGACAGGAGCAGGTGGTTCCACCATTTCAAACATGGAAATTACCGTTACACCAGCAAGCGGTTTTACTATAGATAATGAAGAGACTTTGGTTGCCGGCGTTCCAGTACAATTTACAAATACCTCCTTGGGCGCAACCGCTTACCGTTGGTCATTTGGTGATGGTGCCAATTCAACCTCCACTGAAGAAAACCCAAGCTTTGAATATACAAATGAAGGCACTTATACGGTTACCTTAACGGCATCCAGTGCTGTCGGGGAAAATGTATTTACCAGGGATGTGGTCATTGGCGCTTCGCCTGCAGCCGTCCCAGAATTGTATTATATCACTCTGGGCGATGAATTTATTAGAAGGTTAGCATTAGATGATAGTGGAACCGTCAACGACGTGCTGAGCATCGCAGGAATGGGTGGTGTTGGTCTGGCCTATGATTCGGTAAACGAAAAGATTTATTTCAGCGATTTTGAAGTCTACCCAGATGGCAATATCTGGAGAATGAATGTGGACGGAAGTGGTTTGGAAGCCATTGCAAGTGGGATTGGCGATCCGTATGCGATTGCATTGGATGTAGCCGGAGGAAAAGTGTATTGGGTGGATGATGATGGAAATGTATCCAAAGCCAATTTGGACGGAAGCAGCCCGGAGATTGGATTTTTCAATGTTGCTGATGCCAATTGGAGAGCCGTTGCTTTGGATGTCGAAAACAACAAAATGTATGTATACGATGCAAACATCGAACAGATTTATTCAGTAAACATGGATGGTACAAATCCCCAAATCATCATTACTGGGAGTTATGGGTATGCATTGATGGTCGATACGGTCAATGATAAATTATATTTTGACGACCAAAATGATGAGTTGCTTAAAGTTGCAAACCTTGATGGAACCAATATTCAAACAATCGATGACAATGGAACTCGGATTTATGGCATGGACATTGACTATGATGCCAATAAAATCTACTGGTCAGGACGTGATTCCGGTGAATTGTACAGAGCTAACTTGGATGGTTCCGGTAAAGAAATATTAAAAACCGGAATAGGAAGTCCAAGAGGTATATTCCTAAAAAAATAATCAGTTATGAAATGTCCATTTAAGATTCAATTATCTCCCGATGAGAAATTTGGACATTCCATCTGACCATTAAAAATCAATAAATTTTAACAGATGAAAAAATCTCAAATATCAATTTTAATCGGACTAGTTTTTTGCATTGTCCAGAGTTGTGGTACTGATGATTTTCCAGTTCCGCCAGCAAGTACAGTTCCACAGTTTACCTACACGATAGATAATGAGGAATTGGCACCTGCAACAGTATCGTTTTCAAACACGTCAATAGTTCCT
>JBDSFP010000143.1:0-3916 GCA_039919415.1 Aquaticitalea sp.
CTTGGGCTGATGATGAAATAATGGGTGAATAAGTCTGCTTTTTTCAACAGTATTTCAGAAGCCAAAAGTCCTCCAAGGGATTGACCAATGAGCATTTTGGTGGAACTTACAGGGTAATTGGCTTCAATAAATGGTTGTAATTCGGTTTCAATAAAACTGATGAATTTTGCCGAACCACCAGTAGTCGGGAAATCACGTTTTAGTTTTTTGTCAGTGGTCGGGTAAGTGAAATCCCGTTTTCTGTCGATATTGGCAATACCTACCACAATGGTTTTCGGCATGGTAAACATTAAATTGAAGAATTGGGTCAAACCAACAATGTGCAGGAAATCTTCATTCATGGTGCCATCCAGAACATATAAAATCGGATATTTTAAAGTGTCTTTTGCTTTGTAACCCTCAGGAAGATAGATATTCAAAACACGGTCTTCGGATAGGATTTTGGATTTGATTCTGACGGTTTCGCCAATGGTCAAAGGTTCTGATGCTTCTTTCTTTAAAATGGTTTGAGCGTTTCCGCTAAAAATGGAAAGACAGAAAATGAGTAGGGTCAGAAAGGAAATTTTCATATTGAAATTCATATTAAGTTAGTTAGTTTTCATCATCTTCATCTGGGACAAATTCAGTAATACTCACGTCATATTCCGCTTCTGTAAACTCATCTCTACTCATCCAATATTCAGAAGTTGTCAATTCATAAGCATTACCACCTTTTGATTCCATTTTCCAAATGATGTCTTCGGCTTCATCAAAAGCTTCCTCTCCAGCTAAATGGCTTGGAAACAACCGTTTGATAACATTGTTTTTCGCCAAAGTTTTGTCCAAGACTTTCAGCATAACTTCTTTTGTTATGGCTTTGTTGGGTGTGATTTCAAATTCGATAATGGTCGCTTTTGCATTCGGAAACGTTCCATTGTAAGCTCTAAATAGCAATTGATTGATGTTGTAAAGTTCATGATGCAAAGAGATATCGCTATATTCTTCTGAAATTTTATCCAATATCATATCGTTGGACATTTGGTCAATCTGACCCTCTTTTAATTGCTCAGACAATTTATAATCGAGTAAGATGGCAGCCGCTTCAGGCGGTTCGAAGTCTGAGATCGCCATATAGAGCAAATCCTTTAACTCTTCAGGTTTAGCATCCTTCGCATCTGGAAATCCGAAGCGGTCGCACAATTCGATATAATCGGCATTGGTCCAAGCATTCTTTAGTTCTTCAACAGATTTGACACTATTGATAATGATGTGATAATCCATACTTATTTTTTTCTTAATTCAAATAAATCTTTTCTTCTGTCTTTTAAGTTTCGGACGCTTCCGAATTGGTTCAATTCGCGTAATAAATCGATATCGACGTCTGCAATGAGAATCATTTCGGTATTCTGTGTTGCAGCGGCTTTGACACCATCTGTTGGAAAGGCAAAATCGCAAGGTGTGAACACCATGGATTGTGCAAACTGAATGTCCATGTTGTGTACTTTTGGCAAGTTGCCAACACTCCCAGCAATTGCCACATAGCATTCGTTTTCAATCGCTCTCGCTTGAGCACAATGACGAACTCTGGAAAAACCATTTTGGGTATCCGTCAAAAAGGGTACAAATAGGATATCCATTCCTTCATCAGCCAGGATGCGGCTCAACTCGGGAAATTCAGAATCGTAACAAATAAGGATGCCTATTTTGCCACAATCAGTATCAAAGGCTTTTAGCTGGTTGCCTCCGACCATGCCCCACACTTTGGCTTCGTCGGGTGTAACGTGCAACTTTTCATAACGTTCCATACTTCCATCACGCCGACACAGATAACCAACGTTGTGAAGATGTTCGCCCACCATTTCGGGCATACTTCCTGTGATGATGTTGATGTTGTAAGAGATTGCCAATTTGGAAAAACGCTGCACCATTTCCTTGGTGTGTTTTGCCAATTCTCTGATGGCTTCTGCCGTGGACATGTGATTGTTTTCTGCCATTAAAGGCGCGTTGAAAAACTCTGGAAACAAAGCAAAGTCACTCCGATAGCCAGACACGGCATCGATAAAGAATTCTGCTTGTTCCATCACTTCATCCAAGTTCTTATAAGGTCGCATTTGCCATTGCACCAAGCCAAGACGGACTATTTTCTTGATGGTTGCCGCTTTTTTGTTTGTTTTTTCGTAATAGACGTTGTCCCATTCCAACAGGACCGCATAATCCATTGAAGCCTTATCGCCTTCGAGATAATTTTTCAAAATCCGTGTTGGATGAAAATCGTTTGAAATCTGAAAGTTCAGAACAGGATCGTGGATTTCCTTACGACGGACTTTGTCGATGTATTGTTTCGGTGTCAATTCATCAGAAAATTTAGAGTAGTTTGGTATGCGTCCACCGAATGCCACGCCTCTTAAGTTCAGACGTTCGCACAATTCCTTGCGGTAATCGTATAACCGACGTCCCAAACGCAGACCTCTAAATTCAGGTTTGATAAATACGTCAATGCCATAAAGTACATCGCCATTGCTGCGATGTGTGCTGAACGTGTAATTTCCTGTAATGTCTTTATAGGTATGGTATTCATCAAAAGTATCATAATCCACTATGATAGACAGCGCACAACCTGCAATTTGACCATTGATTTTAATGACCACTTGACCTTCCGGAAAATTATCGATTAAAGTTTTTATTTGAGCTTCTTTCCAAATGGAGTCAGGCATGGTTATGTAAGCGGCTCTCATGGCAGCCTGAAGTTCTTGATAATCTTCGAGATTGAGGTATATCAATTCAATGTTTTCAATATCATTCATAGTTGGAAAATAACAAGTAGAGAGTTGTTCTGGAAATATAAATTTCCGTCAAAGGTACTATTTTAAAGTTGCGTGATTCGAATAAGGCCTTGCGAAATAAGAATATAAAAAGACCTATCTCTTATTAGCTAAGTGATAGGTCTTTCTAAAAAATAGGGTTGCCCTATTTTTTATTTTGTTGCTTTTTTATTGTTGATTTATCACTATCCATTTTATTGGTTTTGATATTTCGGTTTCCAGTAGGATTCGTTGGAGTTTTTTGTTCTACAGTTCTTCCGAACTTTTTGTTGTCTTCGATTATTCCCATGATTTCTAAATTTTAAGGTTTAGACCAAATTACAAAACAAAAATTCATTTTGTACTAAAGCTATCTTAAAGTCTTGATGAATTTTGTTGATCTTAATTAAAGTTTCATTGTTTGGAATTTGGAATTTGGAATTTGGAATTTGGAATTTTCATCTTCTAATGTGCCGCCCCCATATTGACTTTTCCAGCACCTTTTTTAATGAACATCACAAATGGAATGCAAATCAGGAACAAAATCCCCAAATAAAGGAACACATCCATGAAAGACAGTACTGCAGCTTGTTTAGTGACTGCCAAATCCAATGCTTTATAGGCTTTGTCCATCGCTTCATTGGCGGAAAATCCTTTGCTCATAAAAAGTTGTTTCAAGCCTTGTAAACGGTTTTGGACATTGACGTTGGTAGTATCTATATTCGGAATCAAATCCACACGGTGCTGCTGATTGAAACGTGCCAAGAAGGTCGTGATAATGGCAATTCCAAAGGAACCTCCCAACTGTCGCGTCATTCCAGTAAAAGCCGCACCATCGCCAATGTCTTTTCCAACCAATGTAGATAAGGATAGCGTGGTAATTGGCACAAACAACAATCCCAGACCGACACCTCTTACCACCAATGGCCAGAAGAAATGTTCCGTTCCGGTATCTGGCGTCATCACATAATACATCCATAAACTATATAGGAAGAACGTCCCAAAACCCATGGTGACCAAATACTTTTGGGGTACTCCTTTCTGCAATAATTTTCCAATGAAGGGCATCATAATGGCAGTCATGATAGAACTCGGTACCAATATCAATCCAGCGTCCGTTGCCGTATAACCCAAAA
>JBDSFP010000234.1:0-8799 GCA_039919415.1 Aquaticitalea sp.
GTGCCTTGATCGATAACTTGAAATTACGCCTCAATATGTTGTATCGTTTGAAAGAACAATTGAAAGATTTAAAAACAAGTGATACAAATCAGGTGGCTTTTGTTCCGAGTTCCGGAATAGAAAGAGGAGCTATGTTATAAATTTTCGTTTTTGAAAACTCAATTTAAATACAATATAATAATTACTAAAGTTTTATAAGTTGATTAAAACATTAACCATATCTCTGATGATAATTTGCTTATTTGTGAGATGCGATACAAAAACCAAACAGTTAAAATTAGCTGAACAGGACAAAAAATCTATTGAAAGTTTAATTCAAAATGAAATCAATAGTATGATTCAAGCTGTTAATAAAAAGGATATCGAAACTTATATGCAAAAAATGCCTGTAGATTTTGTCATTTATGATACTAGTGGGGAGATTATCACCCGTGAAAAACAAAAGGGATATACGTTAAGAGATTGGTCCATCATTGATAAAACTCTAAATAATTTTATGAAAATCGATAGCATAGAATTTGCTTCAAAAGACAGTTTGTTTGTTTATACCTCTCAAAGGTGGGAAAGAGTGATGTATAGACCCAATGGCATAAATAAGGACACAGTCTTGACAACACAGCTTCACAAGGAACTTTGGAAAAAAAAAAGAAATGAATGGATGGGATATAATGTTGAGGAGCTTGGTGGTGAAATTTACATTAACGGAAAATTATACAATTAAAAAAATCACAAACATCTGATACACATCAGATATAAACTAAAAAACAAGATGATGAAAACTATAAAAACAACTGTGATCTTTCTGTTGCTAATAGGCGCATTGAATGCGACTGCACAACAAAAGTTACAAAAACTCACTAAAACGGTCAATGCCAATAAGGAAGTGACCATAAAATTGAACACCACGCACACCAATATTGAAGTCGATACTTGGAACAAGGATCAGATTGAAGTAGAAGCCTATATTGAAGGCGAAAAAATGAGCAAGGAAGACCTTGAAAAAGAACTGAAGAACTGGAATATTACCGTGAGTGGTTCTGGCGATGAGGTAACGATTGAATCTCAAGGGTCTGGAAATAATTGGAACGATTCCTATGCCGATTTTGATCCGGAATCTGTAGCTGCATTGCATGATTTGGAATTGGATTTGGCCGATTTGCCTGAAATGCCAGAACTGCCCGAGATGCCAGAACTTCCAGCAATGGCAAACTTCCCTCAAATGCCAGAGATGCCAAGAATGCCTGAACTTCCCGAATTACCAAGCGGCATTGGAGCAGTCAACTTTGATTACGACGCTTACAAAAAGGATGGAGAGAAGTATTTGGATAAATGGAGCAAGGAATATGAAGACCAATATGGCAAGGAATACAAAGATAAAATGAAAGAGTGGGGACGAAAGTTCGGCAAAACGGATTATACAGCCTATTCCAAACAAATGGAGGAATGGGGCGAGAAATTCGGAAAGGAATATGAGAAAACATTTGGCAAGGAATACGAAAAAAAAATGGAAGATTGGGGCAAACAATTTGAAGAAAAATGGGGTGGTGATTATGCGGCACGTATGGAAGCTTGGGGCGAGAAATACGGCGCTCAAATGGAAGCCCGAACCGAAGAAATGGAAGCAAGGCAAGAGGCGATGAGAGACCGTCAAGACCACATGAAGGATAGGGAAGAAGCCATGCGAGACCGACATGATGCCATTGCCAAACGTATTGAGGACAAAGTCAATACCAAGGTAAAGAGAACAATCAAGATAAAAATGCCTAAAAAGGCCAAATTAAATATGAACGTGCGACACGGTGAGCTGAAGTTTGCTTCGCTTATTACCAATATGCGCGGTAGTATCTCACATTCGGCATTGACAGCCAATAGCATTGATGGAAGCAAGACTTCCATCAATGTTTCTTATTCGCCAGTGTTGATTACCAATTGGATTTTGGGTGAGTTGAAGCTCAATTACGTGGAGAAAGCACAGATTGAGAATGTCAACCGATTGGTGTTGAGCAGTAATTCCTCCAATATAGATGTGAACAGCTTGACAGGGAATGCTGTGATCGACGGCAGTTTTGGAGAATTGGCGATCAACAACATCATGCCATCGTTCAATAATCTAAATATCGTATTGGAAAATAGTGATGCCTTTGTGGTACTTCCAAAAACGGATTATAATTTACAGTACAAAGGCAGCCGCTCCAAATTGAAACATCCCAAGAACAAATCCATTAATGCTTCGACCTTTTCAACAGGCGATTTGGCAAGTGCAAAGACCATTGTCATCAATGCAAAATTCAGTGAGGTGACGATGCAGTAACTTCCTAAATTCCTGCGAAAGCAGGAATCTCATGATAAAAATTCAAAACTACATTCAAAATCCTACATTTTTTTAAAAATCAAGTGTTTACTTTGAGCCTTACGAAATGAAGGCAGTACCGAAATTTCGGAATCATAAATTTATCTTCAATTCCGCTTTCAAAATAGTACATTTATAGTCTATTTTGAAATCATGACTCCAAAAGAATTCTCCTCATTCCTCAAAAACATCAATCCACAATCGCTTTCGGTTTTGGATGCTTCAATTCAAATAGAACAGTATATTCCTTTAGATCTTTCCATTTCCAATCAAGCATTGCAAAATGTTGAGCTGAGCTTGTCTTCTTCTTTGGAAAACTTTGTCAACAATCATATCTCCCAACAAAATGGCTCAGTGGCCTATGGTGGCTACAATGAAACACGCAACATTTACCGACGCAGCGATTATTTCAATCGAGAAAATCCTGAAACCGAACGCAACATTCATTTGGGAATGGATTTATGGTTGAAGGCGGAGTCGCCAATTTTTGCGCCTTTGGAAGGCGTGGTGCAAAGTTTTCAGAACAACCAAAATTTTGGCGATTACGGGCCAACCATTATATTAAAGCACGAAATTGATAAGGTAGTTTTTTACACGCTCTATGGACATTTGAGTTTGTCTTCAATTGATAATTTGAAAGTTGGACAAAGGTTTAATCAAAGCGACGCATTGGCCACTTTGGGAGATTCAACGGTCAATGGGGATTATCCTCCACATTTGCATTTTCAGATTATTAGGAATCTGGGTGAATGGATTGGCGATTATCCTGGAGTTTGTTCTAAAACTGATTTGGAGTGGTATTTAGCGAATTGTCCTGACCCGAATGTGTTGTTGAAGATGGTGTAACTTATGTTTACTTCTTGCAAGGAATGCTTTTCGGTTTTTAATTTTCCTTCCTCAATTTCCGATTCCCCATTCGCACCTTCACTTTCAGTTTCTGTTTTTTTGCTTTTTCACTGGTTTTATCCTGAAGGAGTTGCACATAGAATTTTGGGCCTGCTGCCTCATAGCTGGTTTTTTCGGGAAGGACTTGTCCGTCGTTATTTTTTAGATTTTTCCAAGGAAGTGCCAGCCAAACATTCACATATTCTTTAAACTTTATTCGACCTTCCACAAAAACCTGAATGGCCGACGATTGGATTTCTGTTCGTGGAATGATGAGCTCACCATTTTTAATCTCAAAGGTTTGAACAATCGGTCTGAATCTTAAATTCTTAAAGCGCTCATCTTTCATCAATATGGAGTTATCCATAATCGGCTTAAAGTTATACAACTCCATACTATCAAGTTCCATTTCGAAGGTTCCATTTAAAGTGTCTGTGTTCAATTTTCCATCATTTCCTAGCGTTCCAGTGGCGTTAATGCTGTAATTAAGAATGCCCTCAATTTTTTCAGCCTGCCTTAAATCGTCATCATTAAAATAATCAAATCGGGTCACCAATTCGTGAAGGTCAACATTAGTTGCCTGCATGTTAATGCTTACGGGCAAGTTTTGGGAATTGCTCAAGTCCACGTCAGCGTTCATAGTGATAAAGCCACCATAAAAATCCAATTTGGTGTCTTTTAATTTAAGATGGCCTTTGGCATCAAATAAGAGATCCAATCCTACATCGACCAACTCAACATTTTTGTGCTTCAAGGTATCTATGTTGATAGTTAGCAAAGGAAAGAATGACGTATTCAGCTTGACCATCGCCTCCTTAAATTTTTGAAGATTTAGAGATTTAGTGTTGGTAGAATCTTTTTTGACCTTAGTATCTTCTAAAAATTCATTGATGTCCGCAGTGTCCAGATAAGGCGAATGGATTTTGAAATTGGAACTGTGCAAGGTGTTATCTTGGGAGTTATTGATGAAATCCGAAAAATGGTCAATGGAGCCTTCAAAATCCACAGAACTTTTGCCTGGTAAATCAATATCCAGAGTTTTGAGGGTCGCCACATTGTCAATGATGGCAATATGCAAACTGTCCACAGGTATTTGAAGGTCGCCTGCCTTAAAATCAACCAATGTATTGCTTATTTTCAAATCTCCATATGACTTTGAATTCAAAATGTTCAGATCTTCAGATTTCGCTTTATAATTGCCATTGAATTCAAAATCACCAGACTTGAAAATGAAATTGGTTGTCCTTAAATAATCATTTAAATCCTCTGATCTGCCTTCAACACTCACCGAAAAATCAAGATCGAACGGATTTTCGTTAGAGAGGTTAAATTCGCTGGTATGTGCATTTAGATTACCATAGATACGGGCTAGTGTAGATTTATACCTTAAATCGAGATAATCCAAATTAAGGATTGAGTCATTCTCAAAATTCAATTGCGCTTTGATGTCTTCCGAAATTAAATCGTTGTATTTCAAGGAATCAATCGCCAATGAAATGGTTGGATGGAATTTATTCATATCCTTAAAAAGCTGATGGAGCGCTTTCCTATTTTTGGGCCTTTGTATGGAATCTTCATTTTTCAAGGAAGCAATCGTGGATAATAGATCATCACCATCAAAATAGGGTGCTGTAATGGTTAAATCTATAGATCCTGAATTGGTATTCTTATCCAATAAAAAACTGGGAAATTGTTTAATGATGCCATTTAAGTTGATTGGACTAAGTTCGCCCACTTCAAGATCAAATTTATCTAGAAGAAGATCGGAATGGTTGACAAAAAGTGACAAGGAATCTATGATGATATCAGATTCGGCAGGCGCGTAGTAAAGTTTGGCGTTGGATAATTTTAAATTTCCCCGTGCATTATTTAGAAGCTCTTCAAATTCCCTCACATTACCTGTTACGTTACCATTAAAGACATAGTCACCAGCGTCAATCCTGAACAATTGTATGTCGAACAAATTCTTAAAAACAGTGATTGGCCCGCTTGAAGTCGCTTCGGCATCGATATATACAGCATCCATTAATGTACTTTCCGGTTCATGGACGACCACACGACCTTTGAGATTGGTTATGGCACCATCATATTTGAAATCAAAATTATGAAGAAGTATGGTTTCAGCATTGACCAAGTCTATATTCGATTTCAAATCATGGATGGTCACATTATTGAACTCTAAAGAATCCAGATTGACATTGAATTGCGGATGAAATTGATTGTAAACGGTTTCTAATGTTTCGTGCAATGTTTTGCGATTATCTTTATCGACATCCGATTGTGGGAGAAACCGTTTGGCCAAAGAAATAACCTCGTTAATGTTCAAGCTTTTAGAATCAATTGAGATTTGGCTCGTGGTAGGGATTTGTGGCTTTTTGGAAATAATTCCGGAGATGTTTTCTATGCGTCCCATTAATACAAACTGTTCGTCATTTGGCAGATTGATGGCCAATTGATTTAATGTCGAATGTTCTCTGTCCAATGTCAAATCGATGACCTGAATAGGTAATTGTAACCCATTTTTCTTTAGGATGATGTTAGTATTAGTTAAACTAAATGAGCCGGTTGCTTTGTTCAAAAATTGATAAGGATTTGGAATGTCACCAGAAATCGCAGCCTCCAACTTAAATCTACCACCTTTAAAATCAAAGTTGTCTGTTTCTATAATATTTGCCAAAGCCTCATTGCTTCCTTCCAGTTCAATAATACCCTCTACATAGTTCAAAGCTTCGGGAGTACTCTGATAATAAGCATTGCGAAGATGCAACTGGATGTCATCCAACCCTGCAGCCATATGATTAAAGGCTATTTTGACATCCTTACCAGATTTTTTTGCATTTCGCAAACTATCGGTTGCGTAAATATCAGTTGTTAGATAGCCACTGAAGGAGGCGTTTTTGAAATTAAATTTGTCGGCAATAACAACGTCGTTATGGTCGGTGGAGAATTCCACCATAATATCTGGATCGTTATCATATTCAAATTTTCCATTGAGATAAAGATTGCTTTTGAATGGTTTCTGTATGTCATAATTTTTCACCTTGTTTGCCAAACTATCCGTCAATAACCCTTTAACGGCTTTAAAATCGGTCTGCGAATTTTGAAGTTGAAAGGCAAATGAATCCACCTCCGAAAATTCGAAATTTGCTTTCAACTGAAAAATCTGTTGGTCAATTTGAAGTGGAAATTCTTGAATGTCGATACGATCATTTTTAAAATCAATTGTAAATTTTGGTTTTCCGGTAACGCGCGCGCCATTTCCAAAACTGCCTTTTTTGGTATTGAATCCCAGATTGTTGACGGTGATATCCATATATAATGTTCCAGTTAGATTCAAGCTGTTTCCTTTAAAAGAACCTTTGATTTTATGGATGTCCAGATTAAAATATTTGTCTAGAATGCTGTCTTTACTGATATATTTTAGATCTTCCACTAAAAATTCCGCACCTTTTGCATTGAGCCATTCAGGAAGTTGAAAGCCATTTTGCTGCTTTTGCTGATCAATGCGTTTTAAGTTTTCGTGATATTCCAACGACCGTTTAGAATTTACTTCAGAAGTGATAACCGCATGTTTAATGGATATTTTCTCAAATTTGATATTCCCACTCAGAAGATTTCCGGCTCCAATGTTTAGTTTGACTTCTTGGATTTTCGCAGCTGAATACAGATCTGTAATCGTATCCGTATTGGTTTGCTGGATATCTTTTAGTGTAAAACCCACGTTTGGAAATCCATCTAAAAAGCTGGCATTTAATTCACCAATAGTTAAGGTGCCCGAATTGTTCTCGCTATACAATTCCTGTAATCTTTGGATTACTGCGTCCCGATTCAACCAACCTATTGTAAAAAGCCCAATAGGAACTAAAATAACTACTGAAAGCATTATAAGAATGCGCCGCAACCAGTTACGTGAATTGGATGTTTTGATTTTAACGCTTTTGGTTTTCAAATTGGAATTTTAGTGGAAATTAAGAAGAAAATTTTGGTTTTGAAGTATAACGTTGGAAATACTGATTTAATTTAAGGTTTATCAATTTTTTAAAATGGGAAATTTTAAAAATTGTTTTTTATCGGGATTTGATATGCCACTTCAACCTCACAGTCCCGAAATTTCTAAATTTGAAACCTGTTATGAAGTTACGTTGTTAATCCATAAATACGAAATAGTGAAGTTTTGGTATATCACGGACAATAAAATCGTTTTCCAATTTGGTTTTCGATTAAATGGTCCAATCTCAATTGAAGATTAATTGGTTTTTCAGATAAATGTTCTGTGAAAAATAGGCAACCGTTTTTGGGATTTCTGAATTCTGCAATCGGGTTTTTACCGAAAGTTTCGTTGGTTCTCAAATCTAAATCGTAAGCAATCAATTTCGATTTTGACAAGCCGATGGTTTCCAAGTGACGAATTAATTTCTTTCGATTAATGCTAGTGATTTTTAATTTTTTGATGTCCTCCGGACTTATGAAGGATTGTATATTTTCTTTTAAAAAAATTCCGGTAATTAAAAAATAATAATTTGTTTTTTTGTTGTCATCAAATAGCCAACCCTGATTGATTTTGCCGTTTTTATTTAGATATGAGAGTTCAAATGTGAAAGTAGGCAAATCTTGGTTGAGGTAATGTAATTGGGCTTTTTCGTCAATGAAATAGTGCTGGGAATTTTTATGAAAAATGACATCTATTCCACAGTGTTGCAAATCGATATCTTGAATTCTTTCGAATGTCAAGTTCTTCGATGTGTAAATTCCATCCAAATAAAGAGCCAATAAATGCTCCTGCTCTAAATCGGACTTAAAGCTGGACAAAGTTCATGTGTTTTTTCTTTTAATAATGGAACTAAAGTCGTCATTTTTAGCTGGATAATCAAATAAAAAAAATCCTGACACCATCAGATATCAGGATTTATTGTTGAATCAGACCTTTAAGGTTTTAAAAACCTGAAAGGTCTTATGGTTCTTTATTATTCTTCAATAAGAACCCAATCGCCTTTCACCAATAGTGGTTCAGCTTGTTTGTACTTCACGGTTCTATTCTCACCACTCATCACATGTTTGATGGTCACTTTATCATTACGGCCGATTTTTGGTTTGTCTCGTACGATGGTTTCTGTAATTTCCTTGCGTTGTGTGTTTCCAGCAGCTCTGCTTTGTGCGGAACGCTCGTCCATATTAGGGATTTCCTCTTTGGTGGTTTCCAACTTTTCTTTGCTACGCACCTGACGTGCTTCTTGAATGGCGTCGGTGGTTTCGGTTGGCAGTTCACCTTTGAACAAAAATGAAATCACATCTTTGTTCACTTGGTCAATCATTTGCTTAAAAAGTTCGAAAGCCTCAAACTTATAAATCAACAATGGATCTTTTTGTTCGTGAACCGCTAACTGAACGGATTGTTTCAGCTCGTCCATTTTGCGCAAATGCGTTTTCCAGGCGTCATCCACAATAGCAAGGGTAATGTTCTTTTCAAAGTCGTTTATCAACTGCTTGCCTTGTGTTTTATAAGCTTTTTCAAGATCGGTTACCACTTGAAGATTTTTCACACCATCGGTAAACGGTACGACGAT
>JBDSFP010000322.1:0-3516 GCA_039919415.1 Aquaticitalea sp.
CTTCATCTGCAATTTCGGATCTGTCTGTTGCCCGTAAAAATCGTTCCATAGAGTCGTCATAACCAAATGTTGAAGTCGTGGCTCCAATTTCGGCTCCCATATTGCAAATAGTTCCTTTCCCCGTACAGGACAGATTCTTTGCTCCGGGACCAAAATATTCAACAATGGCTCCCGTTCCACCTTTTACGGTCAGAATTCCGGCTACTTTTAAAATAACGTCTTTTGACGCTGTCCATCCATTTAGACTTCCAGTCAATCTAACTCCGATCAATTTGGGAAATTTCAATTCCCATGGCATCGCAGCCATCACATCCACAGCATCAGCACCTCCTACCCCAATCGCTACCATTCCCAATCCACCAGCATTAACGGTGTGCGAATCGGTACCTATCATCATACCGCCAGGAAAAGCATAATTTTCCAGAACTACTTGATGGATGATTCCAGCGCCCGGTTTCCAAAATCCGATACCATATTTATTGGAAACCGATGCTAAAAAGTCAAACACTTCACTACTCGTTTCATTGGCACGTTTCAAATCTGGCACTGCACCTTGTTTGGCTTGAATTAAGTGATCGCAATGTACAGTTGTAGGCACTGCCACTTTAGGTTTTCCTGCTTGCATAAATTGTAATAAAGCCATTTGTGCAGTCGCATCCTGGCATGCAATGCGGTCTGGTGCAAAATCCACATAATCCTTTCCTCTCCTAAAGGCAGTTGTTGTAGTCCCATCCCAAAGATGGGCGTATAGAATTTTTTCGGATAAGGTCAAGGGTTTACCAACTATTTGACGTGCTTTATCAACACGTTCAGGCATAGTTTTATAAACTTTTTTTATCATATCAATGTCAAATGCCATGGTATATATTTTAAGGGTTGATGTATTATAATTTTCTGAGATGCAAGGAATACAAATTTACGAAATTTCAAAGACTTTTAAAAAGATGTAGTCAAATCAAAAAAGCATTGCATTAAAATCAATAATTATATTAATATTTGAAATTAAATTAAAAATTCAACATTTTTATAGGTACTAAAATAACGATATGGCATTATGCCTGATTTAAAAAAAGGATTAGAAATTTTAATCTGACTGAATTATTCATCTAATCCTATCGCGATATCTTAAGATTGGCCTTTCAAAATATAAGTAGATTAAATTGGATAACACTACAGTTAGAGTTAAATATATGAGGCACAGAAATAATTTAAAAAGTGGAGGAATAGAATCCACATCAAAAAAATTATGGATGCTCATTAAAATTAGGGAAAAATTAATGAGATATATAGCGTACGATCTCGTGCTTACAAAATAGATCAGGTTTTTGACTTTGATGAGTCGCTTCGTATGAATGGCATACGGAAATATTAGGGCGCAGCAAATGGAAATTATGGGAAGGTATACAAATGTGAAAAAACCCAAATGTGTTTGTGGCTGTAATTGCAATTTGTAAATAAGTAAATGAAGACCTGTAAAAATAAACAAACCCAATGAGAGTAGGATAAATTTCCATTTTTTTAAAAATAACGGGGATTTTCTAATGATATAGATTAGCAAAAATCCCATATAGATAGAATCCAATCTATAAATAACAACTTTTCTGAATCCAGCGCTCCAATCTTTGTAGGTATCAATATCTGCTTCCACATAAAATCTAAGTTTAAGGAGAAAACCCAATAAGATTAATATAACGGTTGTCCATAAAAATAGTGACGTCTGATTTCTCTTGAATAGTGCAAATGCAACGAACATAAAAGCAGGTAATACTAGATACGCATATTCCTCGATGGACAAACTCCATACCTCCGTAAAAAAATCTGGATGTGGGCTTGAAAAATTCTGAAGAAACACAAAATAAGAACTTAAATTATCGGACAATTCATTCGTGAATAGATAAAATAGGGCTATATTCAGAAGTAATATTAAAAAATAGTTTGGCAAAGTTCGCAGCCAACGCCGTTTCCAAAAGGTGACTAAATGTAAAAAATCGGTATGTCCTTTTTGAATCTCCTTCAACATCAACCCACCAATTAAATAGCCACTCAAGACAAAAAACAAATCAACTCCGACAGCTCCCATTGTTCTAATCATAAGCACAATGACGTTTTGAGATTCTTCAACGAATAAATAAGTACAATGGGAAAGGATTTACTAAAGTGATGGCAATAGACCTTAATAAATCGAGTCCAAAATTACGATGCTTCTGCATTTTAGTTTTAACTGTTGATCAGTAATGTAATTCAAAAAAAGTAAATTCTAAAACAAACTTTTGATGATTTGCGCATCGGAAATCCCTTCGGCTTCCGCCTTGTAGTTTTTGATGATCCTATGACGAAGAATGCCACTTGCCACAGCCTGCACATTTTCAATATCCGGAGAAAACTTACCATTGATGACAGCATGGGTTTTTGCAGCAAGAATCAAGTTCTGTGAAGCTCTTGGACCTGCGCCCCAATCGACAAATTCCTTGACCAATTCGGATGCTGAAGAACCATTGGGTCTTGTTTTTCCAACCATGGTCACTGCATATTCCACAACATTATCAGCCACAGGAATGCGACGTATCAAATTCTGGAAATCGATAATTTCTTGTGCAGAAAATAAAGGGTTAACAGTAGCAGTGACATCTGTTGTGGTGGTTTTGACCACCTGCACTTCTTCTGCAAACGAGGGATATTCTAAATAGATGGCAAACATAAAACGATCCAATTGTGCTTCTGGCAACGGGTAGGTGCCTTCCTGTTCAATCGGATTTTGTGTTGCCAAAACAAAATAAGGTAAACTCAACCGGTAATGATGCCCAGCGACGGTCACGGCGCGTTCTTGCATGGCTTCCAATAGTGCAGCTTGTGTTTTTGGAGGTGTCCTGTTGATTTCGTCCGCCAAAATAATGTTCGAAAAAATTGGCCCTTTGATGAATTTAAAATGTCTGTTCTCGTCCAATATCTCACTTCCCAAAATATCACTTGGCATCAAATCCGGTGTAAACTGGATGCGTTTAAAATCCAGTCCTAAAGCTTGTGCAATGGTATTGACCATCAAGGTCTTTGCCAAACCAGGCACACCAATCAGCAAGGCGTGACCTCCAGAAAAAATGCTAATCAGTATTTGGTTGACCACCTCATCCTGACCAACAATGACTTTGGCAACCTCAGTTTTTAAAGCTTGATATTTTTTTACAAACTGTTCTACAGCTGCGACGTCAGACATATTATTTATCTTTTTTTAACCAATTGCTTTCAAATTTACATTCCCGATATTCCCCATTGATATTGATATAGGTATCCTTGATTTTTTCATCCTGCCATTTCGCAACTTCCTTCAACTGTTTATCTTGCACCGTTAAATTTTTTATCTTAAGATAATCCCTTGCAAAATCAGCCTCGTGCTCATTGATTCTATCGGTAACTGTAAGGATTTTGAATTTGATTCTGTTTACCTTGTCCTCGTCCTGAAGGACCGGACTCACTTCGTTGTCTTTCAGATTTTGAATCTGTGAGTATAGCTCCGGATCC
>JBDSFP010000101.1:0-3405 GCA_039919415.1 Aquaticitalea sp.
TTATTTTGAACACAATTCCAGTAGGTCATGACCTCAATCCTTATATTGGACTTTTAAAACGAGACGCCACCATGGTCATTGTCGGCGCTGTTGAGCCTTTGAAACCTTTCCATGGAGGAGGAATTATCATGGGGCGTAAAAAAATTGCAGGTTCATTGATTGGAGGCATTAAGGAAACACAGGAAATGCTGGATTTTTGCGGCGAACATAATATTGTATCGGACATTGAAATGATTGATATGAAAGACATCAACAAAGCATATAAGCGTATTATTGGTTCGGATGTGAAATATCGCTTTGTGATTGATATGGCCTCGCTAAAGAATTAAGAGTTATTGAATATACCTTCAAAAACCAGAATACTACTTAAATCGATTCTGGTTTTTTATTTATTGATTCTATTCAAATTAAGAACCCCATCTGAACACCTCATAAAAAAGCCATTAACCACAAAAATTACTTATGACCAATGAATAAATCACGATTTGCATACCTGCACAACTTATTGTTAACCCATTCGAAAAAGTCATTGTCCCATCTGCTACAACCATTTTTCGGATTGATTCCAATAGCGTAATTTTAATGTTATTGAATGAATTTATAATTTTAATTTAATAAGAACACTATGAAAAATTTAGGATTATTGGCAACATTAAAAGCCAAACCGGATCAAGCAAAAAATGTTGAACAATTTATCAAAGGAGCTATTGACTTGGCGAAAAAAGAAGAGAAAACCCTAACCTGGTACAGTTTTAAAATAGACGATACCACTTTTGGAATCTTTGATTCCTTTGAAGATGAAAGTGGGAGGGAAGCTCACCTCAATGGCGAAATCGCAAAAGCTTTAATGGGCAAAGCGGATGAATTGCTTTCGCAAGCGCCAGACATTAAAAAGGTAGAGATTCTCTCGGCAAAATAATCGCAGTCTCATTTATATTGAACCAATACATCCTTTATAGTTAGGATGCAACCAACTTTTAACAAATTTAAAAATTACTTTATGTCAAAACAACCTGTTTTACAATCATATACCATGGGCGATTTAGAATTGCCAAATCGCTTGGTCATGGCACCAATGACTAGAAGCCGTTCCAATAATCAGTACCAAGCACCCACCGAAGACTTACATGTACCATACTATACCCAGCGTGCCACGGCAGGACTCATCATTACCGAAGGGTCGCAAGTATCTCCTCAAGCGGTGGGTTATATCCATACCGCTGGAATTCACAATCAACAACAAGTGGAAGGCTGGAAAAAAGTAACCAAATCGGTTCATGATACTGGAGGTCGTATTTTTATCCAGTTGTGGCACGTAGGTCGTATGTCGCATCCCGATTTCCACAATGGGGAATTGCCTATAGCGCCTTCCGCCATCAATCCACACGCTAAATCTTTTACTCCAGATGGCTTTAAGGATACGGTCACGCCCAAAGAAATGACTTTGGAAGATATTAAAATAACAGTCCGTGACTTTCAGCAAGCGGCCAAAAATGCCGTGGAGGCTGGATTTGATGGAGTCGAAATCCATTCCTCCAATGGGTATCTCTTCCATCAATTTTTTAATGGGACGAGCAATCATCGCACAGACAACTATGGAGGTAGTATTCAAAACAGGGCACGCTTCTTTTTCGAGGTTTTGGATGCTATTAAGGAAGTGATTCCTGAAAATAGAATCGGGTCGCGCTTCAATCCGTCCCTTCACAAAATTTTTGGAATGACGATGGATGAAGAGACCATTCCAACCTTTGATTATATAATCAAACGCTTGAATACAGACTACAATCTGGCCTATATTCATCTATCGGAACCATTCAATGATGTTTCCGAAGTGAAATTTGCAGAGCAGCACATTGCCCAACGTTATCGACCAATGTATGAAGGTACCCTAATGATCAATACAGGATTCGATCAAGAAAAAGCCAATGAGGTCATTGAAGAGGGCGATGCCGATTTGGTGTCTTTTGCCAAATTATATATTTCCAATCCTGATCTTGTAGGACGTTTTAAAGAGAATGTCGCTACAGCCCAATGGGATAAGGAAACTTTCTACACTACTGGGCCGGAAGGCTATATCGATTATGAAGCGAAAACAAGAGATTTAATTCCACAGAAACAATAACATAAAATTCAAAACACATGAAATTCACAAGAACAGCAAACGCACAATGGAAAGGTGGCGGAAAAGACGGAAAAGGAACTTTAACTACTGAAAGTAAAGTGCTTGATAAAGCACATTATGCTTATAAAACTCGTTTTGAGGATGCCAAAGGCACCAATCCGGAAGAATTGATTGGAGCCGCACATGCGGGCTGCTACTCGATGCAATTAAGTTTTTTGTTGGGAGAAGAAGGGTTTACGCCAACAGAATTAAATACCAAAGCGGACGTGACTTTTGAAGATGGAAGCATTACTAAAATTGTTTTGACCTTGGAAGCGGACATTCCCAATATTGTAAAGGATACTTTTGATGTCATTGCAAAAAAAGCAAAAGAAGTTTGTCCTGTTTCAAAATTGTTGAAGGCTGAGATTGTGTTGAATGCTACGCTGAAATAGTAAGAATAGATATTATCTTCTTAGACATAGTCCATAAGAAAAATTGCATTAAACCTTATTGATGTCATCGGTTTCTACCACTTCCAAACGGTAACCGACGCCATGAACATTGATGAGAGAAATGCTAAGGTCTAGTGACAATTTCTTACGAAGTTTCGAAATGTAGGTATCCAAGCTTCGTCCAACAAACACGCCTTGATCTTCCCACACGGTTTTGATCAGAAATTCCCTTTTTATAAGTGTGTTGGGCTGCTCATTGAAGATTTGCAAAAGTTCACATTCCTTTAAGGTAAGAGGAATTATTGTGTCGTTATATATGAGTTGATGCTCTTCATGGTAGAACTTAAAGCCCCCAAGGGATGAAATCGCGCTCATTTTGGGTGATGTCATTTGTTTTTTTTCCTTGGATTTAAATACCAAGCCAATTCCGATAAACCCAACTAAAATTAGGGAATAGAGTGGATATTTGCTATTTGCAATAATCTGCTCATTTTGTTTGGTAAAAAGCACTTGTATGGTATAGCAGTTTAAAGGTAATTCCCTTCCTGCACATGGCACAATTTGGTCGGTGACATGCTTTGAGTTCTGATAACTATAGGCAACTTGCCGCGTGGCACAGTTGCGTACTTCGGTAATATAATCGGAGGGAAGTTTGGCTGTGGCGATACTTTCATCAATAAAAAGCACTAAGGTTTCAGGTGCAATATAAAGATCTGTTCCAAAGGAAAGCTCATAGCGATGCTCTCCAACAGATATTACAGGCATAACCAGCGAAGTGCTATCTTGATTGGCAAGCAAAAGTCGATTGCCAGCATCCCGTAAGGCAATTTTTACCCGTTCATTAAAATG
>JBDSFP010000396.1:0-3031 GCA_039919415.1 Aquaticitalea sp.
AAAACGTGAAGTCATTTTCTGCCGAAAAACACGAATGTAAAGCAGAGTGCAAAATGGCATGTTGCGCCGACAAGAACAAAAAAGAAGAAGCAATGGTGGATAAAAAAGCCTATGCTGAGGATTGCAAGAAGGCTTGCTGTACCGACAAAATGAAAGCCTGAAAAGGATACAAATTTTTATTTGCTGACTACTCTCAAAAGGAGTGGTTTTTTTAATTCCAATCTTTAAAAGGATGCTTGCTCAATCGGGAGTTATAATAGCCAGTGTTACCTGTAACTTCCTCTCCTAGCCATTGCGGTCTTTTGAAAATTTCAGATTCATGGTTCAATTCAACCTCTGCGACGATCAATCCTTCATTCTCACCAAAAAATTCATCTACTTCAAACAGATGACCTTCCATAGAAATTTCATAACGGATTTTATCAATGACGCCTTTTTCGCATATTTTTAAAAGCGCTAGCGCATCTGATTTAGGGATTTCAGTTTCCCATTCAAAACGCGAAAGACCGTCATCAGTGGATATTCCTTTAATGGTCAAAAAACCTTGCTCACCTTTCAGCCTAACCCGAACGGTTCGTTCTTTATCTGTATTCAAAAAGCCTTGAATGATTCTGGTTTTTTTATGGGCTTCCTTTTTAAAAACATCTGAAGTGACTAAAAATTTACGTTCGATTTCTGTCATTTCTCGCCTCCTATTTCCTGAATGGTTTTTGACTTAATTCGCCCAGATTTGTAGTCATGGTTTGCCACCCAAACCATACAATTGACAATCGTTTGAGGATGTATCGGGCGATAGCGTTTCAGTTCACCAACATGCAAAAGAGGTTTCAAGAGTGCAATAACAAATTTCATGACAGATTCTCCAAACCGTTGCTCGTCTCGTTCGCCACTAATGAATGAAGGCTGCAAAATATAGGTGTGTTTTATGTTGAAATCCAACACGGCCGCTTCCATCTTGCCTTTAGTCCGATTATAAAAGATTTTGCTTTTCTTTTTGGCTCCTAAAGCCGAAATGACCACAAAGTTATCAATGCCATTTTGTTTACAAAGTGACGCAGCTGACACAGGAATTCCAAAATCGATTTTGGTGTAAGTTTTCTTATCAGATGTTTTTGCTTTCGTGGTGCCAATGCAACAAAATACATCATTCGCCTTGAATTTGTCTTTGTAATGTTCCAATTGAAACAAATCGATGATGTATTCCGTTAATTTTTCATGTTTGATGCCACATTTATTTCTGCTGAACAAAATAATTTCTATATACCGTTCATCCTTTAAAAGTGTTTGCAAAAGCAAACCTCCAGTCAATCCTGTAGCTCCTAAAATGATTGCGGTTTTTGACATGGATTTGAATTGTGTTTGAAATGGATGTTATAAATTTACGTCATGCCAAACGATTTACCAATAAGAAAGATTATTCATATTGATATGGATGCGTTTTATGCATCGGTGGAACAAATGGATAACCCGGAATTGAAGGGAAAACCTTTAGCTGTGGGTGGAAGCGAAAAACGTGGTGTGGTTGCGGCCGCCAGCTACGAAGCTCGGAAATTTGGTGTAAGAAGTGCCATGAGTGGTGTTCAGGCAAAACGCAATTGTCCCGATTTACTATTTGTGCCACCACGTTTCGAGCGTTATAAGGAAATTTCAAAAAATATCCGAAAGATATTTTATGACTATACCGATTTGGTAGAACCTTTATCACTTGACGAAGCCTATTTGGATGTAACCGAGAACAAAAAAGGTAATCCGAGTGCGTCATTGATTGCAAAAGAAATCAGGGAACGTATTTTAAAGGAAGTTGGCTTGACTTCTTCCGCTGGCATTTCCATCAATAAATTTGTGGCAAAAATAGCGAGCGATTTTAACAAACCGAACGGACAAAAAACCGTCAATCCCGAAAATGTTTTGGATTTTATGGAAGCATTGGATATTCGAAAATTTTATGGCGTAGGGAAGGTCACCGCCGAAAAAATGTATCAATTGGGAATTTTTACGGGAACCGATTTGAAATCAAAATCCATCGAATATCTCGATATACACTTCGGTAAATCAGGAAACTTTTATTACGACATTGTGAGAGGCGTGCACCATAGTGAAGTAAAACCGAATCGCATCCGAAAATCCTTGGCAGCTGAACATACATTTAATGAGAACCTGTCCAGCGAGATTTTTATGCTTGAAAAACTGGACAAAATTGCAAAGGAAGTTGCAAAACGGTTGGATAGCAGCAAAGTCGCAGGTAAAACAGTGACCTTAAAAATAAAATATAGCGACTTCACACTTCAAACCAGAAGTAAGACCTTGCCTTATTTCATTAGTGATAAGCAAGTGATTTTAGAAACTGCAAAAGATTTGTTGTATCAAGAGAAAATGACTAATTCTGTGCGATTACTTGGGATTTCTATGTCTAATTTGAATACGGAAGATTCAAAAAAGCCAACTTCGGAAACAATTGCGAAATTAGTGAGTGTGCAGTTGAATTTTGAATTTTAATTTTGTAAAATTTGGCTTTGTCAGAAAAAAATGACAACTTCGTTTAACCTCTAATAAAAAACATTACATAGTTTTCAAATCATATCAGGTGGTAACAAGCCAAAAGATTATAATCACTATTTGACGAATTCCACAACTATACTTAATATGTTTAAAAATGTAGCCTTACTTCTATTTGTTCTTTCTTTTCAATGTGTATTTTCCCAAATAACATTAACTCATAATATTGGTCAAACTCCCATTGTAACTAATATGACTTCATGTGAGGAAGATGAATCTTGGTCAAGAGTATTTACGCTAGCGGATTTTGGCGTGTCAAATAATGAACAATTCATAATTAGCTCTGGACAAGTTGGAATCAGTAGGTCTTACAATGGTGCTAGGTTGACTATCTCTATTTATAGTGTTGACTCAAACTTTCCTAATTCCAATCCTATGTTTATAGGTAGTGGTGAGTCTGTTGATGCACCTTATGTAGATGGAACTCCTCAAGTTTTAACAATTGATTTTATCAATCCAGTGATTGTGCCTGCAG
>JBDSFP010000073.1:0-6415 GCA_039919415.1 Aquaticitalea sp.
ATAGTGACCATGTATTTGGGGCGTCACATCATTGGGGAAATACTGGTCTTCCTGCAAAGCTGCAAATAGTGGTTAACAAAACGATTAAATTTATGGAAGGCAATATTAAGTAAACATAAGTGTTGTAGTTAACATTTATACACTATTATTCTTCTAGCTAAATTTGTAATTAAAATATTAATTGGTGTTTCCCTGAATACTCTCGTCATCAATAAACTTAAAATGTTGTGCATTTTTAAAATATATATTAGATTTGCATCCTCCTAGACTGGTCCTATAGCTCATTCGGTTAGAGCAACTGACTCATAATCAGTAGGTGCTTGGTTCGATTCCAAGTGGGACCACGGATAAAATCCCTCTTTTTTGGGGGATTTTTTCGCTATCTTACGTTCATGAGTCACTGCTATATTCTTTTGAGCAAAACCCTCGATCGCTTTTACGTCGGTGCCTGTCAGAAATTGGAAGGCCGAATCCAAAACCACAATAATGCAACCTATGGCAAAACCGCCTATACCTCGACAGCCATGGATTGGGAACTGTTTCTCGACATCAAAACGGATAATTTCCCCCATGCCAGAAGATTGGAACTGAAGATAAAGTCCATGAAGAGCAAATCCTATATTCTTAACCTGAAAAATTATCCCGAACTTATGGAAAAGATAAGGAGGGAATGCACCTGACTCTCCCGATAGCTATCGGGACAGGTGGTCCCTGGTTCGAGCCCAGGTGGGACCACTTTAGGCATCAAGCACTTACAAATTTTATGTAAGTGCTTTTTTATTTTAGTATGAGTTATGAAAAACAAAGTCCAAAGCTTTAAATTTGTAATAGGGAATGGAGTTCCTGCTTCTAAATCTATAGGTATTTGCCAATTTTAATCACGGTTTACCTATTGTTATTACCCTAGCATTCTTTAGTTAGTTTTATCCAATTTAAACTTTAAAAATGCCAATGTCAATGCAATAGTGACCAATATCAACAACGCAAAAAAACTGATTTTAAGACTATACGTGTCAGATATGAAGCCTAATACAATAGGTCCCAATAAAAAACCAATAAAACCAATACTTGAAACAAATGAAATACCTGTTGAAGCTTTTACCCTTTTCGTCTTACCTGCTACTCTAAATAATTCTGGTATGATTACCGACAGACCAAGACCTATTACCCCAAAACCGATGACAGTTATAATCAAAACAGTTGTCAATACACATAAATAACCGATACTGGCCACGATACAGCCAATTAAAATAGTTTTCATGGAACCGATTCTTGCAGCAATGCCATCCCCAAAAAATCGACCGATTGTCATGGTTGTAGAGAACAAAATGAATCCCAAACCTGCTAAATTTCTTTGTGCAATTTGTACCACTTCCAATAAATACAGGGAACTCCAATGTTCAATCGCACCGTCACTACTCATAATTACAAATGCCAGAAAAGCAATGATCAGCAAAGGGCTTAATTGTTTTAGTTTAAAACTACCTTTTTCCTTCGAAGTGTTGCTTTCGGTAATATTGATGTAATTTTTTGATAACACAAAATTCACAATAATTACAATGAAAGCCATAAGAGTTATATGGTAAACGGGGCTAGAAAAAAGCACCATCAAAAAAGAACCCAAAATACCACCAATGGCGCCACCAAGACTAAAAAAACCATGCGCCGACGACATGAAATTAGTGTTATCCTGTTTTTCAATTTGGGACACCAATGCATTCATGGCAACATCAGTTGTCCCAGAAAATATTCCCACAATAAATAATGAAGTACAAAGAAATATATAATTACTCGCCAGCAAGGGTCCAATAAACGCTATTGAAAAAAGTGTTATTCCTAGAAGTGTGTAGTTGCCAAGCCCTATTTTTTTGGTTATGAATGGCACCAACGGAACGAACAATAATATACCTAAAGCGAAATAAAATAGCGCTATGCCGATTTGGGAATCGGACAGATTTAATTTTTCCTTTACCTGGGGTATATACAAAACCCAAGTGCCTATCATGATATTCAATGAACAAAACACCCAAGCCACAGAAAAATATCTTGATTTAGATAGTATAAGTTTTAACGAACTCATATCGTATTAAAAGATTGATTGGGGTTTTATGAGTTGATTTAATTGCACAATATATTTTTCTTCCAATAAAGACAGCCCATATTGGTAGGACGCATTCATCCAGCCAAATCCTTCTTGGGTTATGTATTCGAAGTCAGTACCTACATTGCCATATTCGGCAAATACTTTGTGGGTTGCTTCCACAACATCGTATTTTTCGGGGATGGTGCCGTTGTAATCCACAGCATTTTTGGTAATCATATGTAGCCATCTGTAAATCAATTCTTGGGCTTCGTCCTTATATCCATAGTTCAACAAACCCTTCCAAATCATCATTTGGTGTGGTGCCCAACCATTTGGATAATCCCATTGACGGGCCGGTCGTTCCTTCCCAATTTTACCACGACTTTTTTTATCGCTTCCTGCAATCCCCCCTTTTTCCTTTAAGAGTGGGATGGCATTTTTAACCAACTGCTCTGCTTGTTTTTTCGAACATAGATTTGCCCAAAGTGGTGCTAACGTGGAAGCGGCGATGAAGATGGATTGCGATTTGGTAATCACATTATAGTCCAAGTAAAGTCCTTTTTTCTCGTTCCAAAGATAGGTGTCAATTGCTGTTTTCCTAGCTTCAGCCTTTTGTTGCCAATAGGAGGTAGTGTAGGTTTGGAAAGCACCATTAAATTCATTTGAAATCAATTCTGCAAAATCAGTTTCATATTTGTAAATCATGGTATTAAGCTCTACCAAATTTAAATCGGCACAATTACCTTCGATTCGGTAAGAAGTGTCATGACCTGATTCCCGAACTGTTCTGTCATGCACGAAGTAGCGGTCCAATTCTGGATTTTTAAGGACTCCAGAATCATATTTGGAACTAAACTCTTCAATCGAAAGGTTCAGCTTATCAGCATAAGGCTTTAAAATTGCATCATAATGTCCTGATTCACATTCTGGTGTTTGGCCAATGCCTTCTGCCAAATATCGGTTTAGGCCATTATCCGTTAAGCGTTTTCCCTTGACCATCCAAACCGATTCGTATTCTTTAATCGCAGTTTGAAGATGGCTTTCCAACCAAATTTTATCTTTGGTAATTTCAAAGACTTCTCGGATTAAACTGGAATAAAAAGGCGGTTGTGTTCGTGTTAAATAGTAGGACCGATTGGCATTCAGGATTTTTCCATAATACTCTATTTCATACTGAAAATTGTCTGCCATGGCTTTTGCCAAATCCACTTTGCCATCAATCAGCAATCCAACGGATTCAAAATAACTGTCCCAACCGTACATTTCATTAAATCGTCCACCGGGCACCACAAACGGAACACCTTTGATTTCACCGTTCTGCTGTTCTAATTTAAGCGATAAAATTCCGGGTTTATTATTTATTGATTTTACATACTGTGGAGAAACTTGTTCTGGAAGTCGAATGGCTTCAACTGGCAATGTTTTCTCCAATTTTTTATAATACTGAAGCGCAAATTCATCCTTAAAAGGAATATAAACTCGTAATTTATTGGAGGCAAGGGTTTCATTTTTGGTGTCGTTAATCAGGTTTTCAATCCCTTTTTCGTCCATTGTCCTGGTTAAACCCTTCCAAAAATAATCCTTTATCATTCGTGAAACCCTTACAGATGGTAATTCTTCAATATGTTGTAAAGGGATTTTAGCCGTTTCATGATCATCATTTTTGGCAATGACCAATTCCTGTAAAAGATTTGACAAATGGTAGGTGCCTTTTACGATATAGATTTCATCGGAAGTTGATTTGATTTCAAAAGCTTTTGGCCCCTTATCTTCAATCGTGATTTTTTTGTCACCATCAGTGTCTTCCTGATTTAATAATTGCTGTAGCGTTTTTTTGATATGTAATTTAAAAATCATGATGGTAACGCGACTTTTTTCTTGGACATTCTATCGATTAAAAACACAAAGACAATCAATAATCCCATCGGAATCAATAGGAAATAAAAGGCATTCGCTCCACCGACGCTTTCAAATAATTCGCCAACAATCCGAGACCCAATAGTTCCGCCCAACGCTGAAAAAATAATGATCAATCCAGACATGGGTGAATGCAGACTTTTTGGCAACGAACTTAAAACAGTCGAATTTAAAAGTGGATAAATCGGAGCAATGAACAAGCCAATCAAGGGCAGGATAAATCCTAAAAATGGTACGCCCGATAAACTTGTGATTTCGCCAATTGAGGAGGTATTTCCTTCCAATTGAGGTAATACAAACAGTAAAATTCCTCCAGAAATCACAATGCAAACGATGACCAAATACACCCAAGATATTCGTTTTGTGAGATACCCAGCGACGAATCGCCCAAGTGCCAATGACAAAGCAAAAATGACGGCCATACGTACGCTTAATTTTGCAGAAAATAAAAATATTTTCTCATTGAATCTTGGTAGCCAAGTCATGATGCCTTGCTCAATCATAACGAACAAAAAGGCGGATATTATAAACACCAACACCAAGGGAACGACCATCAATTTAACAGATTCTTTTAGATCGTCCTTTAAACTGGAACCAATTGCTTCGACTTTATATTCAATTTTAGAAAAAAGAAGGAACAGGAACGAAATCAACACAAGTCCACACAAAACGTAATAAACATTGAGCCATGAGTTTTCATCTTCCGTATAAAAAAAAGGAAACAAGATATATGCGAATGCGATGCCGACCATAAAAAATCCTTCAATTGAACTCATTAAGGAAGCGTGTTCATTTTTGGTTTCTGTGATGATTCCAATAAGGGAATACACAGATAATTTAATCAATGCGAAACTCACGCCAATTGATAAAAACAGAATTTTTGTATAGGCAAAGGAGTTGCCGTAAATCATCAATAAACACCCAAAAAACACAATACCTAATCCTGTAAGCATTGCCTTTTTATATCCAAATCTGGGTAAAAAAGAAGCCACCAGAAAAGAGACGATGGCGATGGGCAAATCTTTGAAGGCTTCCAATAATGAAGCCTGTGACTCACTGACATGATACACATTGATGGATTTTGCAATCACAATCCCTACGCTGTTCAAAAGGATGGCGAAGACAAAATAATTGAGATAAATCGATATTTTGATGGGTAGATTTTTCATGGTTCAGTTATTAATGTCTACTTCCTGTTAATTGATGTCCCACGATTTCCCTATTCATTTTTGTCTCATTCAAACGGAAAGCGAGCAAGGCGGCAATCGTGAAGAACACGCCGGCAAATAACATCGCATTGATAGCATTTCCGCCTAACAGATATTTATATATAGGTCCAAAAGTCAAAGTTTGGATAAACATGGGAATAACAATCATCATGTTCAATATTCCCATATAGACACCTCGTCGCTCTTGAGGGACAATTTTTGAAACCATGGTATAAGGAATGCCCATCATTGCCGCCCAACCGATTCCAAAAAGAACCATTGGTAAAAGCACCAAGGTAGGGTCTGAAATATAAGGAATCGTAAACAACGCAATGGCTGTTCCCATCAAACTTAAGGCATATATCCTTTTTCCTCCAAAACGCAGCGTCAAAGGCACAAGTGCCAAAGCGATGAGCATTGTAACGATGTTATAAGTCAAACTCATTTTGGCCGCTTGGGAAGCCGCCTCCGAAGTTGAAAACCCTAAAGTCAATTTAAACAATGGTGTGGTAAATTGCCAATAAATAAATAGTGCGTACCATTGGAATAGATAGACCGCACCGATTTTCCACATGAATTTTGGCATTTCCTTTATGGATTTTACAATTTCCGAAAATGGTTGCGATATCCGTTGGCTCAATGGCAAGGCTTTTATTTCATTGATTTCTGCCATTTCTTCATCAGTAGGCGGAATTTCGGGTGTCTTCAAAACAGACCATAAAATTGTAGCTAAAGATAACACAGCGCCAATGATAAAAGAATAATAGAGCCAATGAGGAATGGCACCTTTCTCTTCAACTGACTCGCCACCGAACAAATATTGAAATAATACAATCGAACCATTCGCCAATAAAATTCCTGCCCCAACAAATAGGCTTTGCATCTGGAAGCCCAAACTCAATTGATTATCCGGTAATTTATCACCTACAAAAGCGCGGTAGGGTTCCATGGCCATATTATTTCCTACGTCCAAAATCCATAATAATCCAACGGCAAACCATAGTATGGGACTATGTGGGAACAAAAATAAGCTCAAACTGCCCAACAAGGCACCTATCAAAAAATAAGGTTTTCGCCGTCCCCAACGTGGCGACCAGGTTTTGTCTGACATGGCACCGATGATGGGTTGGATAATCAACCCCGTTACAGGACCTGCAATGTTTAAAATCGGCAACATATCTTCCGGGGCACCTAAATACAAAAAAAT
>JBDSFP010000422.1:0-4578 GCA_039919415.1 Aquaticitalea sp.
GAACTAAGTTCTTATTTAATCCTCCCCTCAGGTAATCCAGAAATATAAATTTTAGTCCATTGTCAGACGTTAAGCTCGCTTGTGCGTTTTTTCGTTTTAACTGTTTTCAAAGCGGAGCTTTGCTGGAACTACGAATTTAATCCAGTCCGCTCTTATTTAATTGGCCCAGCTTGTTTGAGCATTTTTTTTTATAATATTTTAACCCGAAAGTTCTGCTGGATTTTTCTAGAACTGTAAAGTCTATCCAATCCACTATTGGAAATTTAAAATTAAATGGAGTGTGCCAATGATGCAGATAAATAACTCATTGACACCCAAAATAAAATGTTAAAAATCAAATAATTATCTTAAAAATTTGGCAATTAATATGTTAGCAAAAATAATTTTATCCCGCACAAGGCCAGATTTTTTTTCCATTTAAGTGTTCGTTCCTGAACTATTGAAGTTTCCTGAAGAATTAAATATTACTTTTATCCAATGCAAAGCATTCTTGATTTTTTTCTACATCTGGATAGTCATTTATTTACAATGATTATTGATTATGGGCCTTGGGTGTATGGCATTCTATTTTTGATTATTTTTATTGAGACCGGTTTGGTTATTTTGCCTTTTCTTCCGGGAGATTCTCTTTTATTTGCTGCGGGTACTTTTTGTGCGGGTGTTCAAAATGATATGGGACAAACGGCATACCTAAATCTTTGGATTGTTCTTTTCTCCTTAATTTTGGCAGCCGTTTTGGGTGATAGCTTAAACTATTATTTGGGTAAGACTGTTGGTCTTAAGATATTATCGTGGAAAATTGGAGGAAAAAACCTTGTAAACGAAAAATACATAGGGCGCACCAAAACATTTTTTGAAAAGCATGGTCCGAAAACAATCATCATCGCTCGGTTTGTTCCCATAATTAGGACTTTCGCTCCGTTCGTTGCGGGAATTGGGGATATGCATTATGTGAAATTTATCAGATTCAACATTGTTGGAGGGACAATTTGGGTGGCGGGTCTTTTATTTACAGGCTTCTTCTTTGGAAATTTGCCGTTTGTAAAGAACAATTTTGAGTTTGTAATTTTGGGAATTGTTGTACTTTCCCTGATTCCTGTGGCTATTCAGTTGATCCGTAGAAAAAAGTAATTATGATCAGTATAGTTATTTTTAGATGGGTAAATAGTGAAGAAAATCACAAATGTCAACCAACGTAAAAATCTTAAAAAAACGGGACATTCTGTGTTTCAATTTAACCCTCTTACTGCGTGTTCTTCATCCCCTCATCCAAATTTGGTTTATTTTTATTCTTCTGTTAAACCTTTCGTGAAAGCATTTGTCCAATTGTAATATAAAATGTGTTAAATAAAGATTAAGTAGGGGAAATTTCAAGTTTTTAAATTTAGTTTTGCGAAAATAGAAAGCCTCATTATGTCTCGATAACCACCAACTTAATGAAAAAAAGATACATCTTTTATACCATCATAATCATAGGAATCATTGCCCTAATTTCTTACAGGGTCATTGCTAATAAAGAAATAAACAATCTAGGGAATGACAAAAAAGAAATCCCTGTGATGTCTGTTGAAGGCGCTGTTTTGAAACCACAGATATTTGATGACAATCTTTCTCTTTCAGGAACTTTGGAAGCTAATGAGGAGATTGATATTCGCAGTGAGGTTTCTGGGATAGTGGAAAGCATCAATTTTGAAGAAGGATCGAAAGTATCGAAAGGCCAAGTGCTTTTTCGTGTAAATGATGTAGAATTGAGGGCACAATTATCAAAAGTCAAGACCGCACAACAATTATCTTCAGAAAATCAGCGAAGGGCAAAATTACTCCTCGAAAAACAGGCTATCAGTCAAGAAGATTTTGATATCTCAAATGCCGATTTTGAATCTGCAAAAGCAGAATCTCAATTAATTGCAGCTCAATTATCAAAATCAACGGTAAGAGCTCCTTTTTCCGGAACCATAGGACTACGTTCTATTTCTAAAGGAACATATGTTACTCCAACTACGACCATTGCAAAACTGGTAAATACAAGCCAACTTAAAATTACGTTTTCAATTCCAGAGAAATATGCTTCCCAAATGAAAGTGGGTAATATGCTGACGTTTACGACTACCAATTCTAAAGAAGACTACAAAGCAACAATTTATGCACTAGAACCTCAAGTTGATATTGCTACAAGAACACTTAAAATGAGAGCGCTTGCCGACAACAAGGAAGGGAAATTATATCCAGGTACTTTTGCCAATGTCAGTTTGCCACTTGAAACTGTTAATGACGCGTTGATGGTACCAACAGAATCGTTGATTCCTATTCAAAATGGAAAGGTCATATTTGTATCTGAAAATGGGAAGGCAAAGCAAGTTGAGGTGGAAACAGGAACACGAACGGATAGCATGGTCCGCATTCTTTCGGGAATTAAAGCTGGTGATACCATCTTGACTTCTGGCGTGATGTCTCTCAAAAATGGAACTTCGGTTAAAGTAAAATTAAATAGCTCTGAGAAGTAATGAGTTTGTCCACGTTAAGCATTAAACGCCCTGTTCTTACGATTGTGATGAATTTGGCAATCATGCTCTTCGGAATTATTGGTTATACATATCTCGGGGTACGGGAATTTCCATCCATCGATCCGGCACAAATTTCTGTCAGCACAAATTATTCCGGTGCCAATTCCGATATTATAGAATCACAGATCACAGAGCCTCTTGAAAAGGCGATTAACGGAATTGATGGCATTCGAAATATCACCTCTTCAAGCAATCAAGGTTCCAGCCACATTAATATCGAATTCAATCTTGATAAAAATCTTGAGGAAGCTGCAAACGATGTCCGTGATAAAGTATCGCAGGCGGTGAGAGGTTTGCCCCAAGATATTGATGCGCCACCAGTAGTGTCAAAGGCGGATGCCGATTCTCGTGCCATCATTTCAATGACAGTCCAAAGTAATAACAAAAACATTTTGGAACTGACCGATTATGCTGACAATGTGCTATCACAAAGATTACAGACCATTCCAGGGGTGAGTAGTGTGCAAATTTGGGGAGAACGAAAATACGCCATGCGTTTATGGATCGATCCTGTCAAATTGGCTTCCTATGGTATAACGGTCGCGGAAGTCCGTCAGGCTTTGTTGACACAAAATGTCGAATTGCCTTCAGGGAAATTGACAGGAGCGAATACTGAATTGACAGTTAAAACGATTGGTAATCTCTCAACACAGGAAGAATTCAATAATATCATCATTACAGCAGATGATGAAAAAGTAGTCCGTTTTAGCGATGTTGGGAATGCCACGTTGGAAGCTGAAAACATGGAGACCAAATTGAGTGATTCGGGTCAACCTATGATTGCTATGGCCATTGTGCCGCAACCTGGAGCGAATTATGTGGCGATTGCAGATGAATTTTACAAAGAATTTGACAAACTCAAACAGGATTTACCGGCCGATTTTAAATTGAATGTTGTCATTGACGACACTCTTTTTGTAAAGCGAGCCATCATCGAAGTAGTTGAAACCTTGGCAATCTCAATTGTCTTGGTAATTTTGGTCATATTTTTCTTTTTTAGAAATTGGTCAATGGCATTAAGACCACTCATTGACATTCCGGTATCCTTAATTGCCACCTTTTTTATTATGTGGCTTTTCGGATTTTCCATTAACGTTTTGACACTTCTCGCCATTGTTCTCGCCACAGGTTTGGTAGTGGACGATGGTATTGTGGTAACAGAGAATATCTATAAAAAAGTGGAGCAGGGCATGTCTCCCATTGAAGCCGCCATCAAAGGATCTAACGAGATCTTCTTCGCTGTAATTTCCATTTCCATAACGCTTGCCGCTGTATTTTTACCCGTGATTTTTCTCGAAGGATTTGTGGGACGATTATTTAGGGAATTTGGTATTGTCATTGTCGCAGCGGTTTTGATTTCGGCGTTTGTATCGTTGTCCCTAACACCCATGCTAAATGCTTATTTGATTAGGCCTGGCAAGCAAAAACGTTCAAAATTCTATAAAGTTACAGAGCGTTATTTTGTTAAAATGAATATAGCGTATGCCAATTCACTTCAAAATTTTATGAAGAAAAAATGGATGAGTTTCCCAATTTTAATAGTTTGTTTGGTGATGATCGGTCTGTTCTACAATTTGTTACAAAAGGAAACAGCACCTTATGACGATAGAAGTTTCATACGAGTGAATATTACCGCGCCTGAAGGTGCTTCTTATGATTATATGGATCGGTTTATGAATGAAATGACGGAACTGATCAATGATTCCATTCCTGAAAAGAAAGTGAGTTTAATCATTACCTCTCCAGGTTGGGGAGCCTCGTCCGTCAATAGTGGTCGGGCCATTGTATCCTTGGTGGATCCAAGTAAACGCAAACGTTCTCAAAAGGAAATTGCGGAGGATCTAACAAAATGGACCAAAAAATTTGAAAATGCCAGATCCAGTGTTTCAGAAACACCGACCATCGCCGTGAATCGTCGCGGTGGCATGCCTATTCAATATATTATTCAAGCGCAAAATTTTAAAAAACTCGAAGAAAAGATTCCTGAATTCATGGAAGAAGCCGAAAAAAATCC
>JBDSFP010000504.1:0-4609 GCA_039919415.1 Aquaticitalea sp.
TTTAATTACCCCATAGACGAGGGCTATTATAAAAAGTAGGTAAACAGAACTATCAATAGGCAAGCCGGGAGGCGGAGGCGGCATTGGTGGAGGTGGTGAACCGCCGCCGATTTGGGCGTCACATACAAAACTTATTGATACAAATAAGATTGAGGCTAAAAAGTACTTGTTTTGTAATCCCATTATGATAATTATGCTGTAAATGTATAAAAAAAAGCGAGTCAACAAAATAATTTAAGCAAAAAACATCCGTCAAATGCAAATATCATCGACAAAATGCATGAATATTGCTTCTTTTATTATTAACGTTCAAATGTCAAATATATGTTTTTTCTTATGAAAAATTTCCCATACCTCTAAATGTTTTTACCTATTCGACAAAGGAACAAAAATTTTATAAATAATTAAAAACGAACCTTTTAAAGGCATTTTTAACCGATTATCGTCATCAAGGATTACACGAAATAATGGGTTTCAAGGTTTTGCTTCCAATAAGATTTCAATAACGTTATTCACTCAATTCTGACATTGCTGCTTTACACAATCCTTTTTTTTATTTGTTCACATTCAAAAGTGGTATCACCCTGCAATCCCAAAAGTTTTTTTGTATTGAATTTTTTTAATGTAATTATATCCTAAATTGCGTTGTTTTTAATTGTCATGAACATAACTACATTAAAATAAGTGAGTATAGAAATCATTCTTATTTTTATCATAATTGGTGTAACGATTTTGCTCTTCGCTACCGAATTTTTGCCAATTGATAAAATTGCTTTTTTCATCATAGTCTCACTCATTCTTTTAGGTTTGACCACTCCAGAGGAAGGCATCAGCGGTTTCTCTAGTCCAGCGACCATCACTATTTTGATGCTCATGATTCTCTCCATCGGTTTGGAAGAAAATGGCGTCATCGATTTGCTGACCCAATCCATAAAACGACTCAAGATTTTGCCCATGATATTGATGGTGCCTGCTTTTATGATTATAGCCGCCTCTATCTCCTCATTCATAAGTACGACCGCAGTGGTAGTAGTTTTCATAAAAATCATTGCACAACTTTCAGAAAAATACCATTTTTCAGCCCCCAAACTATTGATGCCCATTTCTTTTGCAGGAATTTTGGGAGGAAGCTGCACGCTTATGGGAACGTCAACGAACCTCTTGGTCAATTCGGTATCAAAAAAACTTGGTGCAGAACAATTTTCGTTTTTTGAATTCACCCTTTACGGATTGGTGCTTTTGGCCGTTGGTATCGTCTTTATGACCTTTGCAAGTAGATGGTTGCCTAACTCCAATACCGATGAACTCGCAGACACAGTGATTGACAACAAGTTTCTATTTACCCTTACGATAAAGGATGAATCGAAATGGATTGGAAAACCACTTTCCGATGTCAAATTTTATAAAAACCCTGATATCAGTGTTTTAAAATTAATTCGGGATGATATTGTCAATACTACTCCTGGTCCTAATACGACTTTAAGGGCGAAAGATCAATTGGTGCTATTGAGCGATGTCAAAGCTTATGCAAGTATTTCGAAAGATGATTTTAGGCTTTCTGCCGAAAATGAATTGCAAGTTTCCAATTTAGAGGAGGAAAATGACGGGGAAAATCTTTTTACATATATAGAATTATTGGTGCTTCCAGGATCTGAATTTATTGACAAATCATTTTCCGAGATTAAATATCTTCTCTTCAATGTTGCTGAACCACTGGGCATTCAGAATATGAAACAATTTAAAAAAGGCATTAGATTTAACTTGCCAAAAATTGTAAAAAACACAAATTTACAAGCTGGGGACAAATTACTTCTTAAAGCCAATACCAATGAAATCAGGCACCTGTATTCGCTAGACAATACAATCGTGCTGAGGCATCACGAAGAAGATTATAAAATCAATCCGTTAAAAAGGAATATCTGCATTTTTACATTGTTCGTGGTCGTTGGATTGGCAGCAAGTAGCGTTTTGACAATCCTGACCAGCGCACTTGTAGGTGTTGCCCTTCTTCTGATTACTGATTGCATCAGTCTCTCCAAGATTTACAAAAAGGTCAATTGGCAAATTATTTTTTTGTTGGCCGGAATGATTCCTTTGGGGATTGCGATGCATAATACAAAAACGGACACTTGGATTGCGGAACATCTTTTGGATTTGCTAATGGGACAGAACCACATCATAATTTTAGGCGTTTTATTTGCAATCACTATGTTTATGAGTGGTTTCATATCCAACAATGCGACAGCAGTTATCATAACGCCGATAGCCATTACCTTGGCTGCTGGATTGGATCTGCCGGCTAAACCATTCATCCTGGCCGTCATGTTCGCGGCGAACTTCAGTTTTTTTACACCAATGGGCTACCAAACAAACACTCTGATTTATGGAACAGGTGCCTATCGCTTTAAGCATTTTGTGGTCATTGGAGGTTTACTTTCCATAATTCTGTTGGTGGTGGGAACTTTATTGCTGTCGATGATGTTGTAATAATGACCCATTTTCGACTCATTTGTTTTCCAGCCGGATAATATTTGCAACCGTTTTAATAAGTCTGTCATGATTTTTTACAAAAGGATTATTTCTATCCCATACATAACCTGCCAACACAGAACAAATTTGTCTTTTTATTTCAGGAGTGTCATTTCCTTCAAAAAATATGGTTTGTAGATTTCCCGTGTACCATTCTTTTACATAGGAAGCAAAAACCCCAACGCCTTCCTTAATATAGTCTGAATATTCCTTTTCCCAATCAACCGTTTCATTGTGTAATTGTCGAGAGATCAATTTTGCCGCTTTCAGGCCAGATTCAGTGGCAAAGGTAACCCCCGAAGAAAATACGGGATCCAAAAATTCAGCACTATTTCCCGTAAGCGCATAGCCTTTCCCATATAGCTGTTTTACTGATTTTGAATAGTTTTGAATGACTTTCGGCTCAAACAAAAAATCCGCATTATTAAAGCGATCAGAATAATATTCGGACTTTTTGATCATGCTCTGTAGACGTTCGGAAGTGCTTCCTTCAAATGAATTTATAAAATCCGTTTTCCCCACAAAACCTATGCTTGTGTGTCCATTGGAAAAAGGTATAACCCAAAACCAAGTGTCCGTATCAAGCACATCAAAAGTGATTAAAGTCCCTTCTTTGCCCGATGGACGATTGCTGTCTTTGACATGCCCAAAAATCGAGGAGTGTTCTGGGATCTGTGAAGGTTTGTCCAAATTCAATAGTCTTGGCAACACTCTGCCATATCCACTGGAATCGATAATGAATTTCGCTTTGACTTGATAGATTTGTCCATTTTTAGATTGAATGCTTGTTACCGACGACCCATCTTCTCTAAATTTGACGTCAAGAACTTCATGTTCAAATGCAATATCAACTCTTTTTTTTATCAATTCTTGTGCAAGTACCTGATCAAAATCCGCTCTCTGCATTTGCCAAGTCCAATCATATCCTGAGGTAAATTTTTCACTGAAATCAAATTCGCAAATAGTTTTCCCTTTAATGAACCGAGCCCCAGTTTTGATTTCAAACCCTTGCGCTTTCAACGCATCCAATAAGCCTACTTCCTCAAAATGATCCATGCATCTTGGCAACAAACTTTCGCCTATAACGAAGCGTGGGAATTTGCTTTTTTCAACCACTTTTACAGTAACGCCCTGCTTTTGTAGATACGCTGCGGCAACACAACCTGAGGGCCCTGCGCCAATAACCAACACTTCCACATTTACATCATTCATGACATCATTTAATTTAAACCATTAATTATTCTAAATTTGTATCCAAATTAACCACTTTACTTTTGGTTTTTGTGGATTATTCTAAAAATAGTGGGAACTACCAATAAATGATAACACTTAAAGGCAACTTGGATATCGACGCGTTTTATCAAATTCTTTTTGAGGGCAAACCTATTAAGATTGGTGACCACACAATGGATACTATTAATAAGAGTTTTGATTTCCTCAAGGCATTTTCCGAAAATAAGGTCATATATGGTGTCAATACTGGTTTTGGTCCAATGGCGCAATATAGAATCAAGGATTCGGATCGCAAGCAATTACAATATAATCTGATTCGTAGTCATGCATCGGGCATTGGGAATGAAATTCCGCCGATGTATGTGAAAGCTTCACTGGTGGCTAGATTGAACACCTTGTCATTGGGGAAATCGGGGGTGCACAGATCGGTTATTGATTTGATGACCATTTTCATCAATAAAAACATCACCCCTATTATGTATGAACATGGCGGCGTGGGGGCCAGTGGTGATTTGGTGCAATTGGCGCATTTGGCCTTGGCTTTAATTGGAGAAGGGGAAGTTATTTATAATGGTAAAAAAAGAAGCACCAAGGATGTTTTCAAACTGGAAAATCTTCAGCCCATACATGTAGAGCTTCGTGAGGGATTGGCATTGATGAATGGTACCTCGGTAATGACTGGAATTGGACTGGTAAACACCATCCATACCAGACGACTTCTAAATTGGATGGTAATCACTTCGTCAGCCATAAGCGAAATTGTGCAGGCATATGACGATCATTTGTCTTACGAACTCAACCATTCCAAAAAACACAAAGGTCAGCGTAAAATTGCGGAAATGATGCG
>JBDSFP010000046.1:0-6521 GCA_039919415.1 Aquaticitalea sp.
TATCGCCATTCCCAAATCCATCAAAAGCGGAAGATGGGAGAAATGAAACACTTGCGCTGGGATAAAACTGGCTATTATTCTCTTTCGTAAGATTAGAGATCCAATCATTTCTTCCAGAAAGTGTGACATAAAGATAATTATCGTAATCGAAGGAAAGATCTCCGAAAACACCGATAGTATTTATATCTTGGGAAAATTGAATTGGTTTTTGATTCTCAAAATTAAAGTGCCTTTGTACTCCAAAAACAATCTGTCCGGTGCTTGCAACACCTTGTTGATCATTTTTCTCAGAGAATGAAGTTCCACCTACCACATAGTTAACATTTAATTTCTCGTCGTTCGTTAATTTAACACTGCCATTAAAAGATAGAAAGTGGTCCAATCTCCTAAAATTATTATCATAGGTATCAAGGAAACCAAAAACATCTTTCGCATCGTTCACCCCATTTTTATTGGAGTAATTTTTGTTGCGCTCATTATAAAAATCAAGCCCTAATCGATAGGTCACCGAATGATTGTCATTAAAATTATAGGTCAACGAAGAATTACCGAAAAATCGGTTCGTCAATTGACTGCTTTGTGCATTCTTTACAATCCAACGAGGATTAATAATATCATTACCGTTACGATAGTAGATACTTCCCCCATTTTCTGGTAATTCGAATGGCAAATTATTAAGGTCTATACTTCGCGGGGTAAAGAATACCTGTCCAAAAACAGATAGCCCAAAGTTGGCATTACCATCTCCCGCAGCCACTGGAGGTGTAATATAATCAGTATTGGCATAGTTTAATACTCCCGCTAGCGTAAATTTATTGCTTAGTTTTGCCCTACCTCCAATAGAGAGATTATCTCTTCTGATTCGGTTACCAGGTGTAAAACCTTCGTCATCGGTATGTCCATAATTGGCATTATAAGCGACATCCCCATCGGCTGAAGTACCATTAATATTTAAAGAGGTTGTAGTGATGCTACCTGTTCTAAAGAAGTCTTTAACATTGTCATAAGGTTTGTAATCATAACGTACCCCTTGATATCGTTGGTACAACTCATTTTGTCCTCCGAGGAAACGGCTTAAAAAACTAGATGTTGAGTAAGGATGAGCTATCGTACCATTGGAATCGATTTTCCCTGCAGGGTCATTTAGATAACCATCAACGCCACCCGGTCTAAACGCTGGACCATAATTACTGAAAAACAATCCAAAAGATTGGTTAAAACCATTTCCATATTCGTTCTGATAATCAGGTAGCGAAGCAATTTCGTTAAAGAAAAAGGATTGGTTAATAGTAATATCGGTTTTCTTAGGTCCAATTTTCCCACTATTGGCTTTGGTGGTGATCAAGATCACACCATTTCTACCAGCACTTCCATAAAGTGTGGAGGCCGCAAGCCCTTTAAGAACGTTGATGCTTTCAATGTTGTTTGGATCGATATCCAAGAAACGACTTGACCCAACGTTACCAGTGACAAAACTGTCTTGGGAGTTAGTATCACTGTTAAAAGGTACGCCATCCACAACAAAAAGCGCTTGATTACTACCATTAATGGAAGTGTAACCACGAATTACAACATTAGTTGCAGATCCTGAAGTACCGTTTTGTGCAGTGATATCTATACCGGAAGCTTTTCCGGATAAAACCCTTGCGACATCAGAGTCAGGTCTTTGCTCAAGCTCTTCAGCCTTAACTTCAGAGACCGCGTATCCAAGAGCTTTTTTCTCTCTTCGGATACCTTGGGCCGTGACGACGACTTCGTCGAGAACCGCAGTATCTTCCTCCATGGTCACATTCAGAGTGTTGGACGTACCAACTGTAATTTTTTGATCTTTTAACCCTACATAGGTTAACAAAAGTACTTGTCCAGTACTGGCAGTAATGGAATAATTTCCATCAAAGTCGGTCTGGGTACCATTGGTGGTACCTTGTACGATAATGTTAACCCCAGGTAAAGGGAGACCTTCTTGGCCCGTTATCTTACCTGTGATTGTTTTTTCCTGCGCAAAAGAAAATTGCACAACGAACAACAATAAAACTGTTAAAATTCCACATAACTTTGTTTTCATATTTAAATTAATTTGAGTTAGCCTGAGCCAAAAGTCTAAATAAATAGTTAATAAAACAATAAATATTCATTAAAGTTTTAATTTATTTTTTGGATTAGGATTGAAAATTGGATTAAAGACTTAAAATTGAGTTAAAAATAATGATGTTTAAAATTAATTCGAATTAGCCTTGCCAAAAATCATAATAATAAGTTAATAAAACAATAATATTTTCTTAAAATTTGAAATAATTTTAATTGGTATGTTCAAAAACTCGCGGTCAGACTCAAATGGATTATTGAGTCTGAAAGTCTAAACGACTGATTTTGTGCTTTTCCATTGGAATAATTGAGTTTAAAAAGCCCCGCTTTGGTCAACAATCCAAAACCGAAACCAAATGCAAAAAGTTTCCCTTTTGCATCAACTATATCGTTTTCGAAGTATGCGGCATCCAAAATCGAGTGAATATAAAGGCTATTGCTAACTTTATAACGGTATTCGGTATTAAAAACTGAAAAAAGATTGGCCGTCAGACTGTTTTCTTCAAATCCGCGGATGGAATTGATCCCGCCAAATCGCAACAATTCATTTTCAAAATAACTGTTCGAAATTAAAGTACCGCCATTAAGTCTTACATACACACTGTTTTTATCATTCAGATTAAAGATTTTGAAAGTATTGAGGCCGAATTTTTTCTGGGATTCTTTTGTGCTTTCATACTTTCTAGTGCCAAGCCCAGTTGATAAATCAAAGAGGAAATTCAGTGGAAACAAGGCTTCATAAAGTTGCCTTTTCGTGTATTGGTAATCGGCAGTATAAAACAGCGATTTATAATCATCAATAAATAATGGATTGGTATCCAGAAGATAAGTTGAGGCAATGGAATTCAGTCCCACCGAAATCAAATTTCTGGAATTGATCTGATACTCCAATTTAGCTACTTGAGAAACCGTATTGAAGGTGGAATCTTTCTTGAATATGTTGAGACCAATTTCAACTCCCAATGGTGACTTAAGCAAGTAGGGCAATCGAGTCTTAATATCCAATGTCTTTTGTTCACTTTCGTCACTTTTGTACTGTAATCTGAACGATTCTCCATAGTTTAGATTATTGGTCAAGGTGAGGTTCAGATACCCATTGAATTGTAACTTGCTGGTTTCCTCATTGGACCCAAAACCTAAAAACCCATCAAAGGCATTGCTTTTTTGTTTTTCTACATATATATATAATAAGGTAGAGTCTTTGGTGAATAAAACTTCAGGGTCTTTAATCTGGCTGGCAAAAACCAGGTTGTCAAGCTCCGACATTTTATCCTTGATATTCTTTAAGTTGAATGGCTGCTTTCGCTTTATCCTCAAATAGCGTTTCACATACGATTTAGGAAATTTTTCATACCCTTTGATAATAATGGAATCAATAGTTCTTTTTTGCACTTGTTCTGAAACAATTAAGTCCGAGTATATATGACCGTCATCCATTTTTTTTATATTCGAAAGCTGCAAGGTTGAAAACGGGTCGCCTTGATTTGAAAATTCAGAGTTCAACAACTTTAGAGTTGCTTCAAGGTTGCTAATGTCGATATCAATATAATTTTCATGTATATCCGTTGAAGCCTTTTTCAGGATATTTCGGTTAATGGCTTTGTCAAAATAAAGACGTATGGTTTTATAGTGTTTGTTGAGCTGGTAGATTGCCAAATAGGTGGAATCATTTTGTTTGTTAAGGCTTAACAATTCATTTTCAATATACCCTAAATTAGATAGCTTATTTTTAATGAATGAGACTTCATTTTGAATCGAATTGAAATCCTTGAATGTTTTTTGATAATATAAAGAGTCAACTATCTGGGTTTCTTTTTCGTCTTTTCCTTCGGCTAAAAGATGCATTGATTGTGAATGGACATTCGAATTGAATATCCCTCCAAAAAATAGTAAAAAGATAGCTGTTTTTAAAGGCATAAAGGAATTCTGAATATCAAAGCTAACGGAATTTGACAACTAAAAATATGTGCAATGTTAAATAAAAGAATAAACTTTTGAAAATTAATCATTTTCCGTTTGAAAAACTGAAATTAATTTCTACCTTTGCAGCCCTCTAAATTGAGGATTTAATCAAAATTATATAGAAATATATGCCAACGATTTCACAATTAGTACGAAAAGGAAGAACCAAAATAACCAAGAAGAGTAAATCGGTTGCTTTAGATTCGTGCCCACAAAGACGTGGGGTCTGTACGCGTGTTTACACTACTACGCCTAAAAAACCTAACTCTGCAATGCGTAAAGTTGCAAGGGTAAGGTTGACAAATGGTAATGAGGTGAACGCTTACATCCCAGGTGAAGGACACAATCTACAAGAGCACTCGATAGTATTGGTTAGAGGTGGAAGAGTAAAAGACTTACCAGGGGTTAGATATCACATCGTTCGTGGTGCCTTGGACACAGCAGGTGTCGCAGGTAGAACACAACGGAGATCTAAATATGGTGCAAAACGCCCTAAAAAGTAGAAACAAAGTTAGAAGTTAGAAGTTAGAAGTTAGAAGTTTCAAAGAAGACCAATAATCAATAACCAATTAACCAATAACATTAAAACTTTAAGAAGAAGACATGAGAAAAAGAGCAGCGAAAAAAAGACCGCTTTTGCCAGATCCACGTTTCAACGATCAGTTAGTGACTCGTTTTGTGAACATGATGATGTGGGATGGTAAGAAGTCTGTAGCGTTCAAAGTATTCTATGATGCAATTGATATCGTAGATGCCAAAAAAGGTGAAACGGAAAAAACAGCCTTGGAAACTTGGAAAGATGCCTTGTCCAATGTGATGCCTCACGTAGAAGTACGTAGCCGACGTGTTGGTGGTGCAACATTCCAAATCCCAATGCAAATCCGTCCAGATCGTAAAGTATCCACAGCCATGAAATGGTTGATCAGTTACTCACGAAAAAGAAATGAAAAATCCATGCCGGCTAAATTGGCGGCTGAAATCTTGGCTGCGGCCAAAGAGGAAGGTGCTGCGGTTAAAAAGCGTTTGGATACACATAAAATGGCGGAAGCCAATAAAGCATTCTCACACTTTAGATTTTAATTTAAGATGGCTAGAGATTTAAAATATACAAGAAATATAGGTATTGCTGCTCACATTGATGCAGGAAAAACAACAACCACCGAACGTATTTTGTTCTACACAGGTGTCTCCCACAAAATTGGTGAGGTTCACGATGGTGCAGCAACTATGGACTGGATGGAGCAAGAACAGGAGAGAGGTATTACAATTACGTCTGCTGCAACTACTTGCGAATGGGTTTTTCCACGTTTGAATGGCGAGCCAACACCAGAATCAAAAGATTATCACTTTAATATTATCGATACTCCTGGCCACGTTGATTTTACGGTTGAGGTAAATCGTTCTTTGCGTGTATTGGATGGATTGGTATTCTTGTTTAGTGCTGTTGATGGTGTTGAGCCTCAATCAGAAACAAACTGGAGACTTGCTGATAACTATAAAGTACCGCGTATTGGTTTTGTGAATAAAATGGACCGTCAAGGTTCTGATTTTATGATGGTCAATAGACAAGTAAAAGAAATGCTGGGTTCTAATGCAGTGCCTATCGTTTTGCCTATTGGTGACGAAATCGATTTTAAAGGGGTTGTTGATTTAATTAAAAACAGAGCGATCATTTGGCATGAAGATAATTTTGGAGGAACATTTGATATTGTTGAAATTCCTGAAGAATTAAAAGCTGAAGCAAAAGAATATAGAGCAAAATTGATCGAGGAAGTAGCGAGTTATGATGAAAGTCTTCTTGAAAAATTCATGGAAGATGAAGAATCAATTACTGAAGATGAAATTCACGCTGCATTGAGAGCTGCAGTTATGGATATGGCTATCATACCTATGATCTGTGGTTCTTCATTCAAAAACAAAGGTGTTCAATTTTTGTTGGATGCTGTATGTCGTTATTTACCTTCTCCAATGGATAAGGAAGCGATTATTGGTATCAATCCTGATACTGAAAAAGAAGAAAGAAGAAAGCCTTCTGTTAACGAACCGTTTTCTGCATTGGCGTTTAAAATCGCTACTGATCCTTTCGTAGGTCGTTTGGCATTCTTCCGTGCATATTCCGGTCGTTTGGATGCAGGTTCTTATGTGTTGAACAATCGTTCAGGTAACAAAGAACGTATCTCTCGTATCTACCAAATGCACGCGAACAAACAAAATGCAATTGATTTTATTGAAGCTGGGGATATCGGAGCTGCTGTTGGATTTAAATCCATCAAAACAGGAGATACCTTGTCAGATGAGAAACACCCAATTGTTTTGGAAAGTATGAACTTCCCCGATCCAGTTATTGGAATCGCGGTAGAACCTAAAACTAAAGCAGATGTGGATAAATTGGGAATGGCCTTGTCTAAATTGGCCGAAGAAGATCCAACATTTACTGTTAGAACTGATGAAGCTTCAGGACAAACGATTATTTC
>JBDSFP010000057.1:0-4946 GCA_039919415.1 Aquaticitalea sp.
AACACAATTTGGCCATGCAAATATCAGAATGAACCGCAAGGTTGATAATGCTTTGAGTTATTTTATCGTCTCTCCAGATATGCACAAAGTCCATCATCATCATGTACTGCCTTATACGGATTCCAATTATGGCAATATTTTTTCCATTTGGGATCGGGTTTTTGGTACATTCAGGAAATTGGACAGAGAACAGATTGTGTATGGTGTGGATACCTTTCCCGATCAAATTGCCAATGGCAACATCAAAGATTTGTTAAAACAACCCTTCCATAAATATCGAAGACCGACCACCGTAAAAACTTAGGATTAGATGCGTCATCTAGTAGTATGTGGCTAATTGTTGCTCATGAACTGCATGGCAACACAGACTTTGGACATCGAAGGCCATTGAGGCTTTCGTCGTATTAGAATTGTTCCTTGGTCCTTGAATGATAAGAAAGACATTCAAAACATGATTGATTATAAGGTTGACGGCATCATTTCCGATTAACTAGAACGTGTTTTAGAAGTATATAAATAGAAAAGTAGAAGAGACCTTTGTACTGTTCGTCTATTATTTTTGAAAATTTCCACGTTTCATCGACACTTTTTTTGCATTTGACAAACATCTTTGGCTTATTATTGCCATTGACATATGTTTGGTATAGATTAATCTGCGTCCCTCAAATCAGCATGGTTGAACCCTAATGACCCCAGTCATGAACCTAGTTAATAAGAATACCGCTAAAATTCACATATTCGTAATTTTCCTTGTAGTACTGACACTTTTAACCAACAAAGTGCATGCTCAAAAGGAATATACGACCATTTCGAAAAACATCAATCCCGATGCTCGTGCACTTTATCACGATTTATCTGCAAATGGGGATAGTTTGTATTTGAAGTATGAGTCGATTTTTTATAAAGTGACCTTTTTGAATAGCCTTGATAGAAAAGTATATAAATACAATCCACCAGCGAAGGAAGCAAAAATCTCCTTGCACGAACTTATCGTTGGGGATTATACAGTCTTGATTTATGGAAAAGATCGTATCATAGTATTTCACATTTCAAGATTATTGGAAATCGAAAACTTAAAAGAATTGGTTGTCATCAAAGAACGGCCTTTGGCTCAATTGATGACTGCAGAAATAAGTAAAATAAAAACCTCCTTGAACGAAATTACGATGAACCAAATAGCAAACGATAACATCATGGATTATGAAACCGACGAACTGAACGTGGCACTTAATGATGACAACCTCAATGCTGTCCAACCCATTTATAGAAATACCATAAAATTCTATAATTTATCTGATGTATATAGGGAAGGTATGCAGACAAGGGAAGATTATCGCCGCAATAACCTACGCCCTAACGGAAAGCTTTACCATTAGGTTTATTCGCATTACATTTTTAAATTAAAAGCTTTTTATTGGATAAGTTTACTCTTCACAGAGGACATATGATTTTTTAAGAAATTTTGATCTAGTTTCGTTGATAGGGATTTACTATTTGCCATTTTTTTTTGACGTAAGTCGAACCAACCAACTTTTATTGAATATGCGAATATATAGTAGATTCTTTATGGCATCTGTCATAGGTCTCACATTTCAAAAAATCCACGCGCAAAAGGATTTTGCAAGCCTCGAAAAAAACCACAATGTCAGAGCTAAGGATTTAATCCAGGATTTGAGCGCTACAAAAGATACACTTCTGCTCAACAGTTCCAAAACGATTGATTATGTGTACTCCATCAATAGTGAATACAAACGCGAAATTGATTTTTACAATAATACCAGTTCGCTAAAAATTCCTTTAAACCAATTGAGTAAGGGCAAACATGTGTTTGTGGTTGGCAATGCGAAATTGCAAATAGTATTTGTCGTACGCATACTCGATGCCAATGCGACTTTGGCGATGGTATCCAAAGAAAAATTTACAACCCAAACCAATTGATTAATTCATTTGGCAATACGAAGATATTTACTTGACAAGTTCAAAAACTTCATTTTTTTTGCCTCTCCCGAAACTTCGGGACTAAAGGAGGAAATGATGATTTTGATGCCACGACCGAAAATCACATTGGTGCCATCAAAAAACAAAGACTTGATATATGGGCAAACTGTAAGAGGTTTGATGGATATAGTTTTTAATGGGAATGATATTCAACTGGCATTGGTCGCCATTTTTCTGTCAATGCCTAACTAACATTGACCGTTTTTTATTTGCTTTTCGTTACTGTTAGAATTATGACTTTTGTAATCGGTCATCGGCCATTGATCATCGGTCTTCCTTTTTTTTCATTCTTAGAATTCTATACTTCATACTATGTTCCACTCCCACAGGAAATCATTTCAAAACAATTCCTATTATTATTGGGAAAAATGTATTTTTGAACATCCTAAAATGCATCTTTAAATTTGAATTACGAGTTTTTTATAGCGAAACGCATTATTGGAAATAAAGCGTATAAAAGTAGTGTTTCGGCACCAATTATTAAAATTGGGATTGCAGCAATAGCTATAGGAATTATCGTGATGCTTATTGCAATTGCCACTGGTTTTGGGCTTCAACAGAAAATTCGTGATAAGGTGGTTGCTTTCAATGGCGACATTACCATTACCAATTTTGACACCAATGTATCAGACGAATCGGAAGTTCCCATCAGTCTCAAACAGGATTTTTATCCCAAGTTCAAAAGTGTCGAAGGTGTTACTCACATACAAGGCGTTGCCACCAAATTTGGAGTAGTTCGCACGGAAACCGATTTTGAAGGCATCGTTTTGAAAGGTGTAGGAGGCGATTATGATTGGCATTATTTTAAGGAATTTTTGCTGGAAGGCAGATTGCCAAATTTCTCCAAAGAATTGAACAACGAAGTTATCATTTCACAATACCTCGCCAACCGATTGCATTTTAAAGTTGGAGAGACCTTCCAGACCGTTTTTGGCAAGGAAGACATTAACCAGTTGCCCTATATAAGACAGTTTGAGATTGTCGGTATTTATAATTCCGGCTTTCAGGAATTGGATGAAAAATTTGTGCTGGGCGATTTGCGTCACGTTCAACGTATGAACAAATGGGAAGCAGATGAGGTTGGGAGTTTTGAGGTGTTCATTGATGATTTCTCGCAAATAGAAGCAAAAGGGGAAGCCATTTATCAAGCCATTCCCTCAACTTTAAATTCGGTGACCGTTAATAAAAAATACGAATCTGTGTTTGAGTGGATCAACATCTTTGACAGCAACACTTATGGCATCATTGGAATTATGATTTTGGTCGCAGGCATCAATATGATTACAGCTTTGTTGGTATTGATTTTGGAACGCACCCAAATGATTGGCATTCTAAAAGCCTTGGGAAGCACTAACTGGAGCATCCGTAAAGTGTTCTTGTACAATGCCACATATTTGATTGGCTTGGGTTTGCTTTGGGGAAATGTCATTGGGATTGGATTGCTTCTAGTGCAGAAACAGTTTAAACTCGTTCCTCTCGACCCAAAAAATTATTATGTAACAGAAGCTCCAGTTTATATCAGTTGGGATTATATTCTATTGCTCAATGTTGGAACGTTTTTGGTCTGTTTATTAATGTTGCTGATTCCATCTATTATCGTAACAAAAATTTCTCCAGTGAAAGCCATTCGATTTGACTGATTTTTTTGACAGATGACAAATGACGGAAGACCATATCTGACATTTGATAAAAATCGCAAATCGCAAATCAAAAAATCCCTTTACCTTTGCATTGCAAAATAAACTTCATGGAATACGCAAAAAACATTTTGGAAACCATTGGCAACACACCATTGGTAAAAATAAATGAGTTGACAAAAGACTTGCCTTGTTTGGTCTTGGCAAAATATGAAACCTTTAATCCGGGCAATTCCGTTAAGGATCGCATGGCCGTAAAAATGATTGAAGATGCCGAAGCCGATGGACGTTTAAAGCCAGGAGGTACTATCATTGAAGGAACTTCAGGCAACACTGGAATGGGCTTGGCATTGGTGGCGATCGTGAAAGGTTACAAATGTATTTTTGTGATGAGCGACAAGCAATCCAAAGAAAAAATGGACATTTTGCGTGCCGTTGGTGCAGAAGTTATTGTATGCCCAACAGATGTAGAACCCAACGATGCTCGGAGTTATTATTCGGTTTCCAAACGTTTGGGAGACGAAGTTCCCAACTCTTGGTATGTGAACCAATATGACAATTTAAGCAACACCAAAGCCCATTATGAAAGTACAGGGCCGGAAATCTGGAAACAAACGGATGGAAAAATCACACATTTTGTGGTGGGTGTTGGTACTGGCGGGACCATTTCTGGCGTTGGAAAATATTTGAAAGAGCAAAACCCAAACATAAAAATTTGGGGTATCGATACCTATGGAAGCGTTTTCAAAAAATACCATGAAACCGGTATTTTTGACGAGAATGAAATCTATCCTTATGTGACCGAAGGTATAGGTGAAGATATTCTTCCAAGGAACGTGAATTTTGATATCATCGACGGTTTTGAAAAAGTAACCGATAAAGATGCGGCCATTTACACCCAGTTATTGGCTCAAAAAGAAGGGATGTTTTTGGGCAACAGTGCAGGCGCAGCCATCAAAGGCTTGTTGCAATTGAAAGACCATTTTAAAAAGGAAGATGTTGTGGTGGTGCTCTTCCACGATCATGGAAGTCGATATGTTGGTAAGATGTTCAACAACGAGTGGATGAAGAAAATGGGATATTTTGACTAAATTAAAAAAGTCATTGCGAGACGCTTTTTCAGCGTCGAAGCAATCCCATGAATTTAAAGATAAAAATCCGTATGTTAGTTTGGGTTTTTTAGCAACCTTTTAAAAGAATGGATTTTCAATAATTTTATTCTGAATAAAGCATATTTCATGTCCTCGGATCCCTCCTAAACACTTCAATCAGATCAAACAACAGGATACAGAAAATAACCCAGATAAAACC
>JBDSFP010000160.1:0-4761 GCA_039919415.1 Aquaticitalea sp.
TCGTCCAACTTTCAGGCTCAAGTTCTTGTAAGAAACATCTGGGAAGATAAACCCATCACGCTACCCACTACACAAATCATCACTAATGTAAAAGTCATTGATGGCTCTGGACTTCCTGCCTTTTCTGCAAGCGTACGTATTCTTAATGAACGCATCCGCGATATCGGTGTACTCACACCTTTCCCCAATGAGGACGTCACCGATGGAAATGGAAAAATACTCTCCCCTGGTTTTATTGATAGCCACAGTCATCACTACGGAGGACTCGAAGGAGATCCTTCGGCGATCGCCGTTACCAGCCAGGGCATCACTACGGTGATTAGTGGTCAGGATGGTGGATCGGTTCCCATCGACTCTATGATGATATCGATGAACAAAACTCCCACAAGTGTAAACGTAGCCAGTTACACCGGCCAGGCTTGGCTGCGTGAAAAATTTATGAAAGACGACCTATTGAGAAAGGCAACCAATACAGAAATTGATTCAATGAAAGTGTTGCTTGCCAGTGAAATGGACAAAGGCTCACTTGGCCTCAGTACGGGCCTGGAATACGAGGCCGCATTTTACAGCACGCGTGATGAGGTAGTGGAACTGGCCAAAGTTGCCGCCGCAAAAGGTGGTCGCTATATCAGCCATATACGTAGTGAAGATATGAATCTGCAAGAAGCTATTGACGAAATCATTGTAATAGGTCGACAAGCAAAAATTCCGGTGCAGATTTCTCACATCAAAATTGCCATGCGTAGTAAGTGGGGCAACTCCGATAAAATAATACAACAATTGCAAACCGCTCGTCTCGAAGGAATTAACATCACGGCCGACGTTTATCCTTACACCATGTGGAACTCCACACCACGGGTGTTGTTCCCAAAAAAAGATTTTGATAACCTCTCCAGTGCCGAGTTTGCTACACGGGAGTTGTTTGATCCAGCAGCATCGGTGATGGTGAGATACACACCAAATGTAGCTTGGGAAGGAAAGACTGTAAGTGAAATTGCAAATTTAAATAACGAGTCCCCAGCATTAAGCCTAATGCGCATCGTCCGAGAAAGTGCTTTACCCGGAGAACATGCTACTATTATAGGCAAGAGTATGAGTGAAATCGACATCAGTAATTTTATTAAGTGGCCCTATAGCAACATCTGCACCGATGGCGCCATGAGTGGACATCCACGCGGACACGGAGCCTTTACACGTGTGCTTGGCCGCTATGTGCGCGAGCAAAAGTTGATCTCTCTTGAAGACGCAATTCAAAAGATGACCAGTCTTGCTGCCGAAAATGTTGGAATTAAAAATCGAGGACTCATTGCCCCTGGTTACTATGCTGATCTTGTTTTGTTCGATCCTGACACGATCATCGACAACGCTACCATCGAAAATCCCACCGCGCTTTCTACTGGTGTCAATTATGTGTGGGTCAATGGTAAACTAGTCTATAGCAATCAGAAAACGGTGCCCAACTTTTCAGGCAAGTTTGTGAAGCGAGGAAACTAATTTTGGAAAGAAATGTTGACAAAAAAAATGTTTAAAGACAGATATATTTTAATATTAAATAACAGATGAAAAATATAATTGATGGGAAAGCGTTGGTCTATGCCGATGGCGCATTTAATACACCTATCGGAAAAACTGCACATGGACTGGTAAGATTCACCAATAGATATAAAGTGGTGGGTGTGCTTGATCATAAATATGCAGGTCAGGATTCAGGTTTGGTTCTTGATGGCAAAAAGAATAATATCCCCATCTTTAAAGATTTAAAAGAGGCGCTCGCAAAATTGACCCCTGCTACCAAGCCCGAATCACTGGTTATCGGTTTGGCTCCCGACGGGGGACGACTACCTGATGAAGCAAAAGATACGATTAAAGAGGCACTCCAATTGGGAATGAATGTAGACAGTGGTTTGCATGATTTTTTATATAAGGATTCTGAACTGACGGCCATCGCCGAAAAAAATAAGTGTCGTGTGAGAGATGTACGTAGAACACCTGACCGTGATCAATTACATTTCTTTAGTGGAAAAATTGAAGAGGTCGACTGCTTGAAAATTGCCTTGTTGGGAACTGATTCAGCAGTAGGAAAAAGAACAACAGCATGGATCATTGTACAAGCCTTCAGAAAAGCAGGTTTGAAAGCGGAAATGATAGGAACCGGTCAAACTGCATGGATGCAGGGTGCGAAGTATTCGATGATCATGGATAGTTGCATAAACGACTTTGTTTCGGGAGAAATAGAGCATGCTGTCCACGAAGCATGGAAAAATGAATCTCCCGACCTCATTGTCATTGAAGGACAGGGCAGCTTGATGAACCCCGCATACCCTGGAGGTTTTGAAATTCTGGCTGCAGGAAGGCCTGATTATGTAATTGTCCAACATGCGCCAAAACGAATTGAATACGACGGTTTCCCAGGTTATATATTGCATCCAATCAAAGAACAAATCAATGCCATTGAAACCATTTCAGGTAAAAAAGTTATCGCAGTAACAGTAAACCATGAAGATATGAGAAAAGATGAAATAGTATCTGCATGCGCAAAAATTACCGAAGAAACCAGATTGCCTGCTTATGACGTTCTGGAATACGGAGCTGAGGAATTGGTTGAACTTCTGAAGTCGTTTTTGAAATGATCACGCTCGAATTGTTTAGAGTACTGCTAAAACTTTCCGTAAAGGGTATCCATGTGAAATTACTACAAATATTATATCAAAATAGATACTGGAATGAAAATAACAGCTATTGAATACTTTAGGCTAGATATGCCGCTAGCTGTCCCTTACACTATTGCTTATGAAACGGTAAGCAAGACCACTAACATTATTCTAAAATTGACCACCAACAATGGAATCACCGGTTGGGGATGTGCCGCACCCGATTTAGAAGTGACTGGCGAAGGTCCGGAGGATGTTATCAATAATATAGAAACGGTAATTGTTGGCTTACTGAAAAATCAATCCCCGTTTCTTATTGCGCGATATACACATCAACTTAAGACATTATGCCCCAATGCCTCATCAACCATTGCAATGGTTGATATGGCATTATATGATTTGATGGCACGAAAAGCACAACTTCCATTGTACCAATTGCTTGGTGGATATAGAAGTGAGATTCCAACGAGTATAACGATTGGGATTTTACCATTGAAAGAAACATTGGAACAAGCGGGCGATTACCTGAAAAAAGGATTTTCAATTATTAAATTGAAGGGAGGTGTAAACTTAACAGAAGACATAGAAAAAGTATTGAAGTTACGTGAAAAGCATGGTAATGAATTCTTGCTTCGATATGATGCCAATCAAGGTTATGCCGCGTATGAAGCTATTGAGTTTATAAACAAAACAAAAAGTGCAAAAATCGAAATCCTGGAGCAGCCTACAAATCAGAAGGAAGAATCGCAATTGGGTGAAGTAACAAAGAATGTGCATGTGCCTGTAATGGCTGATGAAAGCCTAAAGACGCTTAAGGACGTTTTCAGATTGGCAAGCAATGGCATAATCGATATGGTCAACATCAAGATTATGAAAGTTGGTGGCATACTTGAATCACAGCATATCAATTCTGTAGCTCAATCAGCAGGAATGAAGGTCATGGTTGGTTGTATTGATGAATGCGCCCTAGGTATTTCAGCAGGACTCCATTTTGCATTGAGCAGCCCAAACATTGTATACGCAGACTTGGATGGAAATTTGGATTTACTTGGAGATCCTTTTACCAATTTATTTAACCTAAGAAACGGAATACTATATCCCTCTAATTCTTATGGATTAGGTAATATAAAGCTGTAGCTCGAACATTAGAAACTTTCGCAATGAAGATAGAAGAGTTTTTGGCCATTCAGTTAATGACAAGTACTTCATTATTTGTATATGCGAATGGCTATATTATAGGTGGTCTTGTTATATAAAGAAACCATTTTAAAGGCCGAAACCCTTGTGTTGACAAGGGTTTCACTCTGTAGCCGGAACTGGATCCATTTTGTTTAAAAAAAAACAAAATGGGCCAAAAAGGGAAGTTTGCACATCTAATCAGATTTGATGCTCAAATCTTCATTTTTTTGTTCCAATAATTCTTGAAGCCAGCTTCAGAATTATTTCCACAAAAAAACCAGATACTTTCATATCTGGTTGGTTGTAGCGGGAACTGGACTCGAACCAGTGTCCGCCGCGGCGGATATGAGCTCTAATTTAAATCAACGTTCTGTTGAATCCAATCTCTTCCTGCGCCGCTTTTGAAATATGATTCTCTTTTGAGCGCAATGCTTTTACTCGAACAGAATTCGACATGCACAACTTTCCATGGTCGGTATTTATGTGCCCAACCTTTCTTCCCGAGTACATTGTGGTCCTTGAACCTGGCTATCAAATTCGTGGTCTGGCCTTTATAGAACCTCCTGTGCTTTTCAGAGTATAATATATACACTACAAACTCTTCCATGATATGATACAAAAAAAGCTCCAAGTTATCTTAAAGCTTCAACTTGTAGCGGGAACTGGATTCATTTTGTTAAAAAACAAAATGGGCCAAAAAGGTAAGCTTGCACATCAAACCAGATTTGATGCTCAAATCTTCATTTTTTTGTTCCAATAATTCTTGAAGCAAGCTTCAGAATTATTTCCACAAAAAAACCAGATACGTTCGAATCTGGTTTTTTGTAGCGGGAACTGGACTCGAACCAGTGACCTTCGGGTTATGAGCCCGACGAGCTACCTACTGCTCTATCCCGCGATTTAATATCAAAATGTTTTTCTTAGCTTTTAA
>JBDSFP010000164.1:0-8024 GCA_039919415.1 Aquaticitalea sp.
ATTTGCTTTGATATAATTGGGCGTTGGTTATCAATGCCTCAAACATTTTTTCATGAACCCAGTCGTCACTATCAACAAATCCAATATAATCACCAGTGGCAATTTCCAAACCTGAATTTCTAGCAGCACTAAGTCCTTTGTTTTTTTTATGAATGACCTTAATTCTAGGATCTTTTTTAACGTATGCATCGCAAATCAATCCACAGTTGTCCGGAGACCCATCATCAACCAAGATAATTTCTAAATGTTTGTAGGTTTGATTGATTATGCTGTCAATACATTTATGTAGAAATCGCTCTACATCGTATACAGGTACAATCACGCTTATTGTTGGATTCATCTTTTAAGCCTTTTTATGATTATGTTTTTGAGTCTCTTTGAAAAATCCCTAAACCCCTGATTTAGAAAATATAATATTGTAACGTAAACAACAGCTGAACATACGCATATTTTGACAGCGTAAAGTGCCCATCTAAAGTAATCAGAAGGAACTGAATCAAATATATTTTGTCTTAAGAATTCTATAAATACAAAAGTTAACAAAAAGGAAATGAACAATTTCCCAAAACCTTTCCAATATTCCCAAATAATTGTCCTAAACCCTCGCGTATATAGATAGTAAGGTTTCCACAGAACGACTATTAAAAATGTACTGATAAAAGTTCCCAAAAGTATTCCGGCAATTCCCAAATACATACCTAAAACAATCGAAATACCTAAATTCAATAGTGCTTCCGTGATGGGCGCCCAGGTATCGGAAAAAAGTCCATATCCATTGATGAAGTCACTTACAGGCGCCCTGATTTGGGATATGTAAATATTTGCACACATTAATAATAGGACCTCTTCACTTAAAATAAATTGTTCTCCAATCCAGATTTTGATAAAAAAACCTGTCAAAAAATAAAATGCGATAAATAGAAAACCGCCAAAAAAATGTCTAATGGCCATCATTTCCCAAAAAACTTTCTTAGTGTTTTTAAAATTATTTTCAGCGATTAAATTCCCTATACTGGCCTGTGTACCTCCAAATCCATTATTGACAAAAGTTTGGACATAACCAAATATCAGTTGATAATTACTGAAAAAAGCCACACTTGATAAGTTTACAAATGAGTAAATCAATATTTGATCTGTACCCATTAGCACGAAAAAACTGATTTTATGAACCACAATTTGTTTTATCTTGACAAGTATTTCAGGATATTTTATATGTCTGGCTTCCGATCCTAAAGTAATTTTCAACCATGGATAGGATTTCTTTACTCGCCATCTTAAAATCAAAGCTATAACAAATGCGAAAACAAGCTCAATCACAATCCATAGGTAATAGTTGGAATAAAAATAGATGAGGACTATTTGTAATATGGATTTAAGAATGCCTGCAGTCTGAAAATATTGTGATATGATATATTCTTTTTGGTCTGCTTGAAATAAGGTCTGATGATAGTTCAGAAAATAGCCAAGAAGAGAGGACAAAACAAATGTGAAAAACGCAAAATAAATAAGGGGTAATGAAAAAGGAACATCTGAAAAGAAAAATGGGAAAAAGACTGAAACCAACAGACTTAAAACCAAAATTATCAACCCTATTTTTTTATACAAAGACCCAAAATATTGAATGAGTTGATTAATCTCTTTTTGATCTCCATCAAAGATTGGTTTGTATAGAGCATAACCGATTGCTGTACCAATGCCCAATTCAGCTATGTTTAGAAATCCCAAAATACTTTGTAAAACAGAAATAAGCCCTACAAAATCAGCTCCTAAATATTCCAAGAAGATTTTGCGGGAAAAAAAAGCCACAAAAATTGCAATGGCATAGAAAAACAATCCAACCTTGGCATTTTTTAAAGACTTAGAAACTCTAGACATTTTGGCGGGTCATATATTAAAATGGAAACTATAAAAATTGATTGGTTCTAAAAATTTTATGTCTTAATTTATTTAGATTTATGATATGCTCAAATGAGGTAACTGACAAAAAATTGGCAAGTTTTAAATAAGGTTCATGTACTTTAAGATTTTGATAATTCTTGCGAATCAGTTTTTTTAAAATTTTTCTATGCTCATGGTTTGGGTCTACATTGGGGTGGTAGTTGAGCATTTTATAATGATATATCAGTTCTTTTAAAATAAAATGATGAACTGCGGTTAGAAGTTCTTGATCATCTTCATTTTTAACTATGCTTTCCTGTAAATATAACCCTGAGTTCAATGTGTCCAAATATTTAAGAGTATATGCTTTTCTTGTGACACTGTTTGGGGTAAAATAATAATAATAAAAAGGGGCTTCAATTCTTACTATTTTATTTATTCTATTGAAAATATTTAGGGTAAAATAGACATCTTCAGAAATCACATTTTCAGGAAATCTTATTTCTTTTATCACGGAATGTTCATACAGTCTTACACAGACCGAAAATCTGTGATTAGTGATAATGCGTTTTAATGCAGTTAATCTATCTTCAAGAATCGTGTTTTTAAAATCATGGGCCTTCAATGGTTTTATAAAGTATTCGTCTGTTTCAATAAGATCACATTCTGCAATTTCAGTTTTATTGATTTTTATCGCATTAAGCATGGAATTCATCATTTCAGGATGAATCCAATCATCACTATCAATAAAAGAAATGTAATCACCTGTGGCCATTTTTAAACCCGAGTTTCTTGATGATCCAGCCGATCCGCTACTATGCTCATGATGGAGTACCTTAATATTGGTATGGGTATCTCTATAATTATTGCAAATATTCCCACTATGATCTGTAGATCCGTCATTTATCAAAATAATCTCAATCTTTTTATAAGATTGGTTCAATAAGCTTTCAATACACCTAATCAAGAATTTCTCGACGTTGTAAACCGGTACTATGATACTGATAATAGGTTCCATCTAAAACTGATTGACTTTATTTGTACCCGCTAAAAAAATTGAGAATACTTGACTTATAAAATTGCAAAAACTGAAGTCACTAATCTTGTTTTTAAGCTTTAATGTCATATGGGATTTTTAAGTTGAATGAGATTTTGATTTGGGTCTATTTTAATTTGAAACAAATATGTGAATAAAAAATTGAACGTAGAATAATATTATATTAAGTTGTTGTTTTTCACGATAAACGTCGTATTAACATTAAATATGAATGAAATTTTATAAAAGTTCCACACTACCTTAAGATTTGTATTGAAATTTATTGTGTCATGTACATGATATTAAATAAGTAAATATTCTTTTACGGTTTAATTGTAAATAAGCATCAGTAAAGTCAAAATCCAAGACTTCCCATGCATCATCAAACTTTTTTATTTCAAATAAATTTTAAATAGCAGGTTTAGGACATTCATTGAGCTCTTACATAGTTTCCTAATCTTATTACAGTCAACTTTGGATAGGGATTGAGTAAATAATTATTCTATGCAAATATGAACGCTTCCTTAAAATCATTACGCATCCAAGTTGCTCCCGCAACTTAAAATCCTTTTTTAGGCTGATCAATCAGAACTTCTTAAAACCATTCATTTAAGTTATATCACAATATATTTTTTTGCATTACTTTTCATAATTAATATGCCTTGGAAGCAAACGGGCATCATCAATAATTCCATCCACTGGCCCTTAAATGACAGAAAAAAAACGAAATGCTATCACCTAAAATAAATAAAAATGCTTATTTTGGCATAACCAATGCTAGTTATCAATCTGTTACCTTCGAATTTTCATAGGGAAAATAATCGTAAACAATAGAACAAATTTTAATATTCCAACAATCTTTGTTCAATTAATATCAAATTTTATGAATGAGACAAAATTTACTGACGAGGTTAAAGCTGGTGAAAGATTCGAGTTCGGAAAAAACTGGGAATCTTTTTTGAATAACCTAACAGATGAGCAAATTCAAATAGCAAAAGATTCCTTGACAGATATGATGTCCGTTAAGGACTTGACTGGGAAAACTTTCTTGGATATAGGCTGTGGGAGTGGAATTTTTAGCTTGGCTTCAAAGAAGTTGCTGAATGCAAAGGTTCATTCTCTTGATTTCGATCCTGATTCTGTAAAATGTGCACAATATTTAAAAGAAAAATATACGGACGATGATAGCAATTGGAAAATTGAACAAGCGTCCATCTTAGATACCGTATACATCCGGAGTTTACCAAAATTTGACATTGTATATTCTTGGGGAGTATTACATCATACTGGTAATATGATAAAAGCATTGGAGAATGCCAGTATACCCGTTAAGGATAATGGTATTCTGTTTATCTCCATTTATAATGACCAAGGTGGCAAATCACGATTTTGGTTAAAAGTAAAAAAACTCTATAATTCTTCATTTATGGGTAGGCTGGCAGTAAAGTCAACGTTTTATTCAGTATTCGCCTTGCATGGATTTATATTAGATACAACGACATTAAAAAATCCATTTAAAAGATATCCCGAATATAAAATAAATAGAGGGATGTCCATATTTCATGATTGGAATGATTGGTTGGGAGGTTTGCCTTTTGAAGTGGCCACCCCTGAGTTTATTGTTGATTTTTATCTAGAGAGAGGGTTCACACTTAAAAAAATAAAAACGTTGAATTCAATTGGATGTAACCAATTTGTCTTCAGAAAAACGGAACACAGTAATGTATAAATCTCATCTAAACAACCGCTTAATATTACATTTTGTATAAATTTAATAATTGATTCTACCACTTTTATATAAAAATATTTGACATTTATTAAAACTTTTTTGGCTTTTATTAATAGCATGATTTTTTATCTACCATTTTTTTTGTGTTTAAAGGATTATTAGTTCAAGAGTGTCCCAGTCCCAAAAACTTCAACAGATGAAATCTAAATATTACTTTTTTTATTTGTATTAGGTAATTAAAAAGATTATTCCAGATTCCTGATTATAGGCCATTAAAAATTAATAGAGGTTTGATTTGTTATTAGGACATTTATGTTCACGAAATATAGATCGATCACAATTCATCCATGAATGAACCTTATTAATTGAATTTTAAATGAGATTGAATCGAAAATTTTTGAGCAGAATAACGATAGAAGATTTTTAAATTCCTTCTAGAAATTAGATTTGCTTTGATGAAATTCCTTTGTTTTTTTCTGTTTAAGTGAAGAAATCTCCGACAAAATTATGTTTTTTGTATGTTGTCTGCTCTTTAAATAATCGTTAAAATTTTCGTTTTTGACATCTGAAATAGAAATCTACACGTATTTGTTACAACTAAAGACATTACACTTGTCAGTTTTTACTGATAAATGTGATTTTTTATTTTTTAAATGAATTTTATGTAGGAATTATATTTCAAATAAAAGCATATAATCGAAATTATATCTCTTTTAACGTTGTTTTTAAAATATTTATATAGATTTGGCCAGATAATAGCAAATAAAATAGCCAAAGATTTAATAGCATAATTCAGTACCCCAAAAATTAATAGCCAATGAAATCCCCAAGCACTCTCGTGCATGGCTTGAGCATCATCAAGACATGTGTACTTTACCAATTTAAAAAAGTTTTATTTCTTATTTTTTTATTCGCATCCAGTAGCCCTATTTATTCACAATTGGCATTTCCAACAGCAGTAGGTTCAGCTGCCTATGCTTCAGGTGGTCGAGGTGGATCTGTTTCAATTGTTACCAATACCAACGATAGCGGCCTAGGGAGTTTAAGAAGTTTTCAAAATGTCTCTAACACAACTATTGTGTTTAACGTTTCTGGAGTCATAAATCTGTCAAGTGCACTTTTCCTTTACGGTAATAATGTAACAATTGCTGGACAAACCTCTCCTGAAGGAGGTATTACCATTGAGGGTGCAACGGTAATATTTCAGAATAATAGTAATTTGATTTGTAGATATATAAGATTTAGAGGAGGCTATCATCAAGGGGATACTAATGATAGCGTTGGGGGTTTCGGTCTCATAGATGTCATTTTTGACCATTGTTCCATTTCCTTTGGAGGTGATGAAGCAATTTCATTGCTTGTAGATACAGTAGCAGACCGAGGAGGCGCGATAACGGTACAAAATTGTCTTATAGCAGAAAGTAAAACAGGAAGTATTATGGGTGGTGAGGGCGCTCCTGACAATTACGGGACACTTTCAATGATAGGTAATGTTTGGTATAATATTACACATAGATTTCCAAATTTAGTGGGCAATTCCAGATTTGATATTATCAATAACTATGTGCATAATTGTAAATGGAGACTTATAAATACAAGGCATGGTCTTAAATTGAATCAGATTAACAATTTGTATGATTATGGAAATTTACTAGAATCAAAAATTTACGACCCTAGAATGAATATGCATACTTGTGTTGCAGGATTCAACATACCTACAATATACACAAATGGTAATATATTATTAGGAATACAAGGCAATGGATCAGTGAACCAACCTGTTACCAGCACAATTGCTCAAGTTGAGGCAGATAACACTTTATCTTGGAAATATTTTTATACAGGTTCAGATTGCGGCACAGGTTTTAAAAGAGTAGGTGACCAATTAGAACCACAATTTTTCACAAATACTCAATTTCCATTATTAGGCAACGTGCCAACAATCTATAAAGCAACATCTTTAAAAAGTTTGATAGTTCCAAATTCTGGAACAAGTAAACGATTAAACGATGACGGTTCTGTAAGTGATAACAATGATGTTTTGGATGCAGAATGGAAGAAAAACATTAAGGAAGGAAACTACACTTTAAAGCTGGATCAAAGTCAGTATTCTACACCAGCTATTACCTCTATTACCAGGAAAACCAGTTATGATTCCGATAACGATGGTATGCCAGATGTATGGGAGTTGTCAACTTTTAACACATTAAACCATAGTGGTCGAACAGATTCCAACGGGAACGGTTACACAGATTTGGAAGAATTTTTAAATCAAATTGATGCAAGTGATGTTGTAAATATAGCATTACAAGGTATTGAAATATCCCCAAGTACTGCACAACTTCAAGTTACAGAAAACCTTCAATTGACAACTACGTTTACACCAGCGAATGCAACAAATAAAAATGGTGTATGGAAGTCAAGCAATGAAACTATAGCCACGGTGGATGCAAATGGACTTGTGGTACCAGTTTCTTCAGGGGTTGTAACTATAACCTTTACCAGTTCTGAAGGTAATTTTACCGACACAAGCGAAATAACGGTTTTTCCTGAAGCGTTCCAGGCGAACGCAGGTAATGACCAACAGATTTGTGAAGGTACTGGCACAACCTTAACAGCCACAGGCGGAGGCAGTTATTTGTGGAGTACTGGAGCTACCACCGCAACTATTTCAGTGGAACCTACAGAAACTACTACCTATAATGTAACTGTCTTTGATGCGACTGGAGCTAACAGTGAATCCGATGATGTTACCGTTACAGTAAGTCCAGTTCCAAATGTTAATGCTGGTGAAGACGTGACAATTACGGTTGGAAATGATGTCACTTTAACAGCTTCAGGGGCCGATACCTATTTGTGGAATACGGGAGCCACTACTGCAAATATTACCGTTTCTCCCTTGCAAATCAAAACTTACACGGTTGTAGGAACTTCAAATGGTTGTGAAGCTACTGATTCTGTTACCGTGCTTTTGATTGATAATATTGTGAATGCCAATGCAGGAGAAGATCAAATTATATGTAAAGGAAGTGCTGCAACTTTAACGGCCGCAGGTGGTAGTTCTTATGTTTGGAATACGGGAGCAATAACATCAAGTATTACAGTAACACCAAATAACACCACAAACTATACCGTCACAGCATATGGAATTCTAGGTTTGAATTCCAGTACGGATGACGTTAAGGTTACTGTCAAGGCGGCCCCAATAGTCAATGCGGGCAACGATGTTATCATTGATTTTGGGGAGAGTACTACTTTAAGTGCATCAGGCGCCGATAATTATAAATGGAATACAGGGGAAACATCTCAGAGCATTATAGTAAGTCCAAATGCTACGAAAACCTATACGGTCACGGGAACTTCAAACGACTGTGAAGCGAC
>JBDSFP010000167.1:0-8007 GCA_039919415.1 Aquaticitalea sp.
AGATCCCGCTGAAAAGCGGGATGAGCGACTCACTCACATTTTCCGAAAATGAAAATGTGGTTTGCTGCTCACATACTTTGAGTATAATAATTATAGTCTTTCAAAATCGTTTCTATGAATTGTATATCATTTTCATTGACGACTTTGATGTCCACCACCTCAATGATTTTTTTACGTAATTTGATTAGTGTAACATAATCTCTTGAAGCCTTTGCCGTCAAGAATGTTTCCTTGATTATTCGTGCATCGTTATCTGACAATTTGATGACATTCGGATAGGTTGGCTGATAGGTTTCTTCCAATTCCTCAAGAATCGTATGACTGATATTCACATTGTTCCTTAATGTGATGACCGATGTTCCGGCGGTCATGTCTCCGAGCCGTTGGTTTTTTGGGCTTGTGATAATGGCAATCAAAGCAACCACACCAGACATCATGTTCAAATCTATGATCCTGAAAACCCATCGAATGATGAAATCCGCCAAAGAAGCCTGATAGCCATCAATCTTGACGACCTTAATCTTTAGAATCCGTTTCCCAAGCGTTTGTCCATCGAGAAGGGTTTCAAAAATGAGGGTGTAAAATATTACTGGCAGATAAAACGTGACATAAATTGCAATCTGCGACATTTGGTCCATATCGGCAATCATGTCATCCACCTTAAAAAGGTTGAAGGTAAGTTGATAGGTCACAATGATGTAGGCAATCTTGATGATCCAATCAATGATGTACGCCAAAATACGCTCTCCAACACTGGCAGCCGTAAAGTTGATATTGACGTTTTGGGTGGTATTTATTTGAAGTTCTGTCACGAAGAAGGCCGGTTAACGAATGATGCTTTTTGATTTAATTTTGAAGTGCAAAATAAGTGATTTTTGAGGCGTAATTAAATATTATTCCTCTATTTTTGAAATTCTATGAGAGAAGTCGCTTTTATCAAACAAAATAAGGAAAAATGGCTACATTTTGAAAAATCCATTTTTGGAAAAAGCCTTAAAAACCCTGATGAATTAGCTTCACTTTATATTCAATTAGTAAACGATCTTGCCTACGCCCAAACGTATTATCCCAAAAGTAAAACAATTCTTTATTTAAACAACCTTGCGGCAAAGGCATTTCAGAAAATTTACAAGACCAAACGTGAGGACACCAATCGCTTTGTGCATTTCTGGAAATTCGAATTGCCTTTGATTGTTTACCAATATCGACGTTACGTCCTATATTCCTTCCTCATTTTTGCGAGTTTTGCAGCCATTGGAGCACTTTCGGCAGCTTTTGACGATACCTTTGTTCGTTTGATTCTTGGAGATCAGTATGTAAACATGACCTTGGAAAATATTGAAAAAGGAGATCCGGTGGCAGTCTATAAAAGTGGTAGCAACTGGGGAAGTTTTATTGGCATCACCTTAAATAATCTCTATGTCGGCATCCGAACGTTCATACTCGGGGTTTTCGGTGGACTTGGAACAGGATTGTCCTTGCTATATAATGGTATCATGTTGGGTTCCTTTCAGTATTTTTTCTATAAGCAAGGTGTGCTTTGGGAAAGCGTGAGAGGCGTATGGATCCATGGTTCCATGGAGATTTTTGCGATCATGATCGAAGGTGCGGCTGGTTTGATTTTGGGCGCTAGCATCCTGTTTCCAAAAACCTATTCCCGAATGACCTCCTTTAAAATGGGAATGAAAGATGGCGTCAAAATACTTATCAGCACCTTCCCTTTTACATTTTCAGCGGGCTTTTTGGAAGGATATATCACACGCTATTCCAACACAATGCCCAATTGGTTGTCCGTTGGGATTATTTTGGTGACATTGAGTATTATCTCTTATTATTATCTGATTTATCCATTTATTGTCAATAAAAAATTGAGAACCCAGCATTTACATTTTCAACAAAATATATTGAATTTTACCTAAATTAATCCCGACATTTCTGGACTGCTTTCACAAGAATAAAAATATGCAACTATATCAATCAAGAGGCTTTAGCGAATTTTTCCAGGATACTTTTGTGTTCCTCAAATCCAATGGAAAACATCTATTCAAACATTATTTTATCATCAATGGTTTCTTTTTGATCATCATGATGGTCATGCTTTACTTTTTTACAAAGTTCTACACCAACATAATTTTTGGAGGTTTGCTTGGCAACAATCCAACAGTCATGGACGATTATATGAACCAAAATTTGGGATTGTTCATCGTATTGGTCCTTGTCTTTATTATCGTCGCTTTAGTGGCCGGTGTCATCTCATTTTCATACATTCCGTTGTATCTCAAATTATATTCCGAAGGTGATGGAACCGATTTTGGAACTTCTGAATTGGTGGTAGCTTACAAAGCCAATCTTGGAAAAATATTCATCTTCTTGGTCTGTGGCTTTCTCCTCGGGATTCCTTTGATCATCGGAATGGGTATTGGAATGTTCATTTTAATCATTACCATCGTGGGGCTATTATTGTTTCCTTTACTTATCGGAGCGTTTAGTTTGTTATACAATATGACCTTGATGGAATATATCCAACAAAAGCGTGGCATTTGGGATAGTTTCGGGTACGCCTGGAAACTTATGATCACTAAATTTTGGCCAGCGGTTGGAAGTGTTGGTCTCTTTTTCTTGATCAGTTACATCATTCAGAGCATCTTCTCTCTGATTCCTTATATTTTTGGGATGGCGAGTCTATTCACAACCATAGAAAGTGGCCCGCCGAATACAGAAGATGTGAGTCATACCATGACTTTGATGATGCTTGCCGTTTTCTTTTTAAGCTTTTTTGCTGGTGCCCTTTTAGGAATTGTCGTGCAATTGAACCAAGGCATCGTCTTTTATAGTTTGAAGGAAGACAACGAAAACATCAACACCAAAAGTGTGATTGACCAAATCGGTTCTGGTGAGTAAAACAATCTCGATCTATATCATTATTTTCTTCTTTGGAACTTCTTTCAAAGGACTTGCACTAACAGCACATTCCGAAGAATTTCAAATGCAACAAACACTTATCGACTCCATTCCAGTTGATAATTCAACGATTGAACGTCGTCGGTTTGAAAACGTCAAGGAAAAATATCAAGGTGACGAATTTGTGTATGAACGAAGCATTGAAAATTCCGGTTGGTGGACACGTTTTAAACAATGGGTGAATGATTTGATCAAGGATCTGTTTAATCTCAATAATGAAGGTCAAGCCGCAAAAGCGACTGATATTGCTTTAAAAATTGGAGGTATCGTAATCTTTTTGCTCTTTATTTATTTCATCTTTAAAGCAGTCATGAATGATGAAGGCAAATGGGTCTTTGGCAAATCCTCTGATAAAAATATTATTCCAGTCAATGACATTGTCAACAATATTCATGCGACCGATTTTAAACAATTGATTGCCGATGCCGAACAGGACAGTAATTATCGTATGGCAATTCGCTTTTATTATTTATGGTTGCTGAAATCCTTGACAAATGCCGAAATCATCGATTATGATGTCGAAAAGACCAATAGCGATTATTATTACGAAATAGTCTCAAAACAGATAAAAGATGAATTTTCATATACCTCATACCTCTATAATTATATCTGGTATGGCGAATTTGATGTGAACGAACAGCAATTCGACAAAGCCAAAACTGCTTTTACCAAATTCCTAAATTCGATAAAGGCATGAGCAAGACCGTAAAAATATATGTCGCCTTGTTGATTGTCCTGTTCATTGGCTTTGCGATCATTGAATTGTCCGCTGACAAACCCATCGATTGGTCAAAAACTTACAAGGAAATTGATAAAATCCCTTACGGCACCTTTGTGTTTTATGATCAACTTCCAAAGTTGTTTCCTAATAGTGAAATTGAAAAAATCAACGTGTCGCCGTACGAATATTTTAATGACAAATTTAGTTGGGCAGACAGCACCTACGATATTTCCGGCACTTATATGCATATTGATGAATATGTTGAGATTGATGGTGTTTCGGCCCAGGAACTTCTCGATTTTGCAAAGGATGGCAATGCCGTATTCATATCCACGTCGTATCCACCGAAAAAATTACATGATTCGTTGCATTTGGAAACCACCAATACATATGACATTAAAGGAAAAGCCGAATTCGGGTTTACCAATCCAGCTTTGAAAAACGATTCCATAACGATTGACAAAGGCTTGAGCAATATTTACTTTACCAAATTGGATTCCTCAACTACTACCGTTTTGGGCTATCAAAAATTCGATTCCATCAAGCGAATCAATTTTGTAAAAATCAATCTTGGGAAAGGAAGTGTCTATTTACATCTGCAGCCCATCGCATTTACCAATTATCAATTGTTAAAAAAGGACAATCAAAAATATGCCGCGTCCGTATTGTCCTATTTGCCTGACGATACAATTTATTACGATTACCATTCAAAAATAGGCCAGGGTCTGGGCAATTCTCCCCTGCGTTTCATTTTGAGCCATCCCGCTTTGAAAGCCGCTTGGTATCTGGGTTTGATTAGTTTGTTGCTATTCATGATTTTTAATGCCAAACGAAAACAACGCATTGTCAAAGTCATCAAACCACTTGAAAACACCACGGTTGCCTTTACCAAAACCATTGGAAATCTGTATTACGAAACCAAAGACCACAATAATCTCATTGACAAAAAAATCACTTACTTTTTAGAATATATACGGCGAGTCCATTATCTTGACACCCAACTTTTGGACGAAAGATTCGTGAAAAATCTTTCCCTTAAATCGGGAATAGATAAAGCAATCACCAAAAAATTGATAGACCTTATTGTATATTTAAAGTCAAAACCCGTTTGTACGGAAGTAGATTTACTGAACCTTAACAACACCATTGAATATTTTTACAAAATAGAATTATGGAAGAGAACCAAGATCAACATCTAGACCCAACACCAAACAATCACTTTGAAACTAATGAATTCGAATCAGCTGCTGGAAACCAAACAATACGAGAAGAAGGCGACACCGTCAATTTCAAAAACCGAATAGATTTAAGTGAACTAAACCAGGGTGTTGCACTTATCAAAGACGAAATCAGCAAGGTCATTGTCGGACAAAAAGGCATGATCGACATGCTGATTGCTTCCATTTTGGCCAATGGACATTCTTTGATAGAAGGTGTTCCTGGAGTTGCAAAGACCATTTCAGCAAAATTGTTGGCAAAATCCCTGGACATTGGCTTCAGCAGAATCCAATTCACACCAGACTTGATGCCAAGTGATATTTTGGGAACCTCGGTGTTTGACATGAAAACCTCTGAATTTGAATTCAGAAAAGGTCCGATTTTCTCAAACATGATTCTTATTGACGAGATCAATCGTGCGCCAGCCAAAACGCAGGCGGCTTTATTTGAAGTCATGGAAGAACGCCAGATCACCATTGATGGCCATAAATATGTGATGGATTTGCCATTCATTGTTTTGGCAACCCAAAATCCCATAGAGCAAGAAGGCACTTATCGTTTGCCAGAAGCACAATTAGATCGTTTCCTATTTAAAATTGAGATCGATTATCCAGATCTGGAAGAAGAAATTGAGATCATAAACCGAGAACAACAATTGAAAGGCGATGCCAAACTGGATAAAATCACTTCGCATTTGAGCAAGGAACAAATCAGCAAGTTTCAGGAATTGGTCAATCAGATCATCATCGAGGCACATTTGGTCAAATACATTGCGGACATCATCGTCAACACACGTAATAATCCGTTTTTGTATTTGGGAGCTTCGCCAAGAGCATCAATTGCCATATTGAGAGCCAGCAAAGCCTTTGCAGCTATGAGCGGACGTGATTTTGTTACACCAGAAGACATCAAACAAGCCGCAATCCCAGTTTTGCAACATCGCATCATCGTGACGCCAGAACGTGAGATGGAAGGTGTGAATACCAAACAGATTATCAAACAGATTATTGAGGCGGTGGAGATTCCGAGATAGTCTGCAGTTGGCAGTCGCAGGCACAGTAGCAGTATGAGTAACCTGCAAGCCCCGAAGGTTCGGGATTAAAACCTTGTAGGTTTGAATTTAAAATTTTAGTAAAAATTAAAAGATTCCTGCCTCCGCAGGAATGACAGATGAAAAAAATAAAACCTTTCTACATCCAAAACCGATTCTTTTACGCGTGCATTATCCTCATGATTTTATTCGTCGTAAGTTTTGTGTTTCCGAGAGGTTTCCAAATTGTCAGATTGCTTTTGCTTTTGTTGCTGGCATTGACATTTTTGGATGCTCTGATTTTATTTTTTGCTAAACAAGGCATCAAAGGCTATCGCATGTTGCCTGAAAAATTCTCCAACGGCGATCATAATCCAATTCGACTACGGATAGATAATTTTTACACATTTCCAGTCCATGTGAGGATTATTGATGAAATTCCACAACAATTCCAAATAAGGAATTTTAAGATTGACAGAAAATTGGAAGCCTCAAGCGTAACTGAGCTACAATATGAATTGCGCCCTGTGGAACGTGGGGAATATCATTTTGGCAAACTTAATATATATGCAATGTCTATGTTTGGGTTGATTGCTAGACGTTTTACTGCTGTTGACAATGCCATGGTGCCAACCTATCCAAGTTTTATACAGCTGCAGAAATATGATTTGCTCGCCATCAGCAACAATCTGCATCAATATGGCATAAAAAAAATACGGCGAATTGGTCACACCATGGAGTTTGAGCAAATTAAGGAGTATGTGTTAGGCGATGATTTGCGTACCATTAATTGGAAAGCTACGGCCAAGAAACAACAGTTGATGGTTAATCAGTTTCAGGATGAAAAATCACAACCTGTCTATTCTATTATTGACAAAGGACGCGTCATGAAAATGCCCTTTAATGGCTTAATGCTGTTGGATTACGCCATTAATGCAGCTTTGGTCATTTCAAACGTGGCTCTAAAAAAACATGATAAAGCTGGCATTATTGCCTTTTCAAAAAAGTTGGAGAATATTGTAGTAGCTGAAAAGCGAAGTTCCCAAATGAATCTGATTTTGGAAGCCCTTTACAACATTGAAACTGATTTTTTTGAAAGTGATTTTGGGAGATTATATGCAGATATCAAGCGTAACATTAATCAGCGCGGCTTAATGTTGCTCTATACAAATTTTGAGACTTTAGACGGTTTACATCGACAGATCACTTATTTAAAAGGAATCGCTAAAAATCATTTATTGGTCGTCATTTTCTTTAAAAATACCGAATTGGAAAGCATCATCACCAGTCCTGCGGAAACGGTTCAGCAAGCCTACGACAAAGTGATTGCTGAAAAGTTCGCCTTCGAAAAACGCTTGATTGTCAACGAACTTCAAAAATATGGCATCCAATCGATTCTGACAACTCCGGAGAATCTGACGATTGACACCATAAATAAGTATTTGGAAATTAAGGCTAGAGGATTGTTATAGTGTTCAGTTTACACTTTTCAGTTTTCATTGGAAATAGTGAAAATTATTGGGATTTGGAATTTTACTCTTTACAACTTCGAGCTTTCTAGTTCAAGTTCCTCCTTCACAACAACTCATCCTTCCAAAACAACATTTCGGTCAGCTAATTTATATCGGCATATTGTTTTGGAATACTTTTGCTACATCATTAACAAATAAATCACACATCAACATGAAAACAATTGCATTTACCATCGCACTGACCTTAGTTTCAATTTTAGGATTTAGTCAAGTCACAAAAGGGATTACCATCACAGTTAAGGTGGACAATATCAAAAACGATACTGGGCATTTATTATTAGGATTGCACACGGCCGATACCTTTATGAAAGAAAAAGGCATTCAACGTGCGAAAAGCGAGGTCAAGGACGGAAAGATTACAGCGACCTTTACCAATGTAGAACCAGGCACTTATGCCATTATGGCTTTGCATGATGCCAACGACAATAGCCAAATGGATTTTGAGACCAATGGAATGCCGAGCGAATCTTATGGCATGAGCAACAATCCTGTGAGTTTTGGCCCTCCAGAATTCAGTGCTGCCAAATTTGAAGTTGTGGATAAGG
>JBDSFP010000183.1:0-3100 GCA_039919415.1 Aquaticitalea sp.
TCGTCATTTGGATCTTTTCCTGAACCATAATTTATAATTTCAAATGGATGCTTGTTGATGTTTAAAAGTATTACCAATTGACTCCCTTTACTGATTTTCTTGCTGATAAGACGTGTATTCGTAAATGCAATTAGTTCTTTTTGGTTTGGCTTTAGTAATTGTCTTTTACTATTATCTTTTACGTAACTGGCACGACCAATGTAACGTGTTAGAAAAAAATATTTACCGTTTGGCATCAATTCGTATAAAGCCATGGAAATATCCATATCCTTTTTGTTGATGGTTGCATATAAATTACCTGTAAATGAGCCATTAATCGAGAACTCTTTGGCAAATGACTTTGTTTTAAAAACCAAACCATTACTGGCATCTAATGTGTCAAAAACAATTGTTGGTGTAAAATAATTATTTTGGTTTTCCCGATCTTTAAAGTCTATAGTCTGCTTTACAAATTGATTGTCATTTGGCTTTTTATTGTCAAGAGTAAAATTAGTGTTTAAATAAAATTTCAAGGTATCATTATTCATTTTGTTCAAAGAAGCAACGTGTTTCCATTCGTTGCTTCCCATCACTTCATAATTTACTTTGTCTTTTAGCAAGTCAGGTTTTTTGCCGTCTTTTAAAATCCAGTTTAACCATTCGTAAGCTAAATTTTCCATACTTATATTGGCAACACTGTCAATATCGTAGCCCATTAAGTTTGGAGATGCTTTTCTTTGTCCGCTCCAATGGTCATAAGGTCCGATTACAAAATAATGATTTGCCTTTTTGTTATATTTATTATGCAGTTTGAAATACTGAATTGCTCCAATCTGTGAACCATCATAGTAGCCAGTTGTAGTTAAAATTGGAATATTGATTTTTGCATATTCATCTGGTGTGGGCACTAATGAATGCCAATAAGTATCATAAGCTGGGTGTTTAAGCCATTTTTGAAAAATTGGATTTGGTTGTCCGCCCAAACTATCCAAACTCCGAAAAGATGTGCCTTTTGCAAACCAATCAAAAACCAAACCTCTACTATACAGTTTGTATTTATAGATATTGTCGTTTGCCCAACTCAATATATTTCCATAAGGAACGTTGTTTTCCATGGGTGCGTCAAACCCTGGCATCACAGACACCTGCGGAACAATCGTTTTTAATGCAGGATGAAGATTTTTTGCTGTCGCCCATTGCGAAAAACCTGTATAACTCCCACCATACATCGCCACTTTTCCATTGCACCAAGTCTGTTTACTTATCCAATCAATAATGTCATAAATATCTTCTCCTTCGTGTTCATAAGGTGCATAATCTTTTAGATTTGTCCGAATGCCACGAGCATAAGCGACCACACCAACATAATCTCTATCTGCGGATTTTTTCCCAAGAATGTTGTCTCCTTCACCTTGATAGTAAGTAGTGTAAAAAAGGATAACAGGCAATGGTTGAATTGTTGCTTTTTTGCGAACAATTATTGCAGAAATGTTAACGCCACTTTTAGTCGGAATGAAAACGCTGTCTTGGATCGAATAAATGCTGTCAGCAAGCTTAGTTTTTTGTGCTGATGCAATAAAAGTTGTCAGCAGAAAGAAAGTAATCTTTAAAAGATGTCTCATTTCTATTGTTTTCTTATTTGTATTTAATTTCGTAATGTCGATTTTACCCTTGAAACTACCTCATTAAATGTGGAACTAATATACATATTTATCTCTTTAATTTCCTGATATATGGAATTTTTGGGGTTTGTAAGTGTTTGTGGAAAACTCCAATAAAGGCGGAATGTCATATTTAAAGTATCTGCTAGTTTTTCTTTCAGCGAGCAGGTTTTGACGGATGTCTGTCTGTCGGCGAGGCACGTTTCTGCAAAGTATGATCATTGTTTGGTTGGCTCCGTTAGCCATCAGTATGAAGTTTGGATAGTTAAATAACGAAAATCATCAAATAACCTTAACTTTTGGTCATAGGAAACTTTTGAACCTTTCAAATTTTCAGCCTTTTACCTTAACCGTAAAGGTCGAAATCAAATCCGGCCCAAAATACAGATGCACATCATAAAAGCCCGAATGCTCAAATGCATACTTTATAGTCAAGGTTTTGTTGATGATTGTAGTTTCCTCTGGATGAATTTTTTTGCTGTTGCGCCCATTATCTATCAATAGTTTAATGTCTTCGATTTTTACGGGGTTAAGCAGTTCGCATTTTAAGGTCACTGATTCGTTTTTCTGTATGGTATCGTGCATTTTTGATGGTTGGCTATAGCGGCTTAAATAACTGTAAGCCTTGCCATAGAGAATGGGTGCCTCCAAAAAGTCTTCAAAGCTGGGTGCATTTTTGTCTAAAAGCAACCATTTGGTGTCCTCTGGAAAATGATTGATAGCAAAAAGCTCAGGGCTTGCCAAGAAAAATCCATCATTATAACTGAACTCAAATAGAAATGTGTCTGCATTGGGGATGCCACTTGCCCAAGTCGGGTCACATAGATACCACTTCCCGTTCAGCTCTACGGCATTCCATGAATGATTGGGCATATTAAGGGTTTCCACATTGATCGTGCTGGTTTTGGCATAGCCATGCACCACTTCGCATGGGATATTTACCAAAGCAGACAGTTCCTTTACCAAATAGGCATAGCCAGTACAAATGGCTTTATGGTCGTCACGCATTTTTTGAAAGGAGATTTTTTTGAACTTCTCATTCCACGCTTTGAGTTTGAGAGGGTCATCTTTAAAACGTTGCCGCTTGTGCATGTTACGTTCATACAGAAGATAGTCATTGGCAATATTGTTACAGACCCATCGATAAATGGCCCTGAATTTTTCTACTTCTGTTGGGAGTTGTGAGGTAAGATGCTGTGCCAGTTGTGGTAAATTATCAAGCCGATCATTTTTACATTCCAATGCCCTGTTGTCAGCTTGTTGAAAATTGATGCTTTCAAAATCAGCTTTTTGTGCAACGCATTGGAATGAAACAATGAACAGACCTATGGATAGCACTGTTTTCATAAAAACCAGGCTATGACCAACGGTATTAATCTTTAGAGCGTTTGGATTTATAAGGCTTATCGGTATTCAAGGCACCCACAAACTCTATTAAATCTGATGTAAGTTCCAATTTT